>CAZEDR010000080.1:0-12425 GCA_964510975.1 uncultured Melioribacter sp.
TACTTGGCGGTTAGATATATTTTGCATGTCAATATTCCTAGTTAAAGGAACTATAAAAACTTAACATCGTCTAAAGAAATGGATCTTCAAAAAGAACAAGATCAGTTTGATTTTAGTGAAGCAAAGTCTGAACGCGAAGAGGATTTTGAGCTCATCCGTAATTTCATTAAAGGTGATGAGACTACGTTTAGAACTTTGGTCATTAAGCATAAAGAGAAGGTTCGGAATCTTGTGTTCTTAACTTTAGGCGATGCTGAGTATGTTGACGACATTTCTCAAGATGTGTTTATTAGCGTCTATCACAAGCTCGCCGAGTTTAGATTCGAATCTAAATTCACAACTTGGTTATATAGAATCACTGTTAATAAGTGCCGGGATTATTTACGAAAGAAACGAGTTCGGAGTATTTTCGTTCCAATTAAAGATTCAGATACTGAATACGGTACTGGACCTTTTTCTGAAGACATAGATATTCCAAGCTTAGTCCGCGGCGCAATTGAAAAGCTTCCTGAACGATTACGTGTACCTCTTGTAATGAGGGATATCGACGGTTTCAGCTACAAAGAAATTGCTGATTCACTCGGGACAGAAGTTGGTACAATAAAATCGAGAATCTTCAGAGCAAGGGAAACATTAAAAGTGATGCTTGAACCATATCAAAAGGAACTGAAAGTATAAGATGGAAACACCATCGGCAAAAAACTTTTTGACCGCTGAAAATATCAAAAAGTATTCTCCATTTATTTTATTGCTCGCTCTTACTATTGTTCTCATGTTGTTTTTCCGCAGCAATAGAAAGGGAATATCCAGCATGATTGAGGAAGGTAAGAAGAGTTTGCTTTCTCTCTATACCGGCGGTTTGAAGCCTCTAATTTCAGAAACCGAAATTTCGCAAGAGGACTTGTTCAATTTTGCACTTTACCAGAGTTTACCTCTTGATCAATCCAAGAAAAAAGCTTTAGTCCTATCTAATAATGATGGGCAGCAGATTTATGAAATTAAACCGGCCAACTTTAATCCAAAAACAAAAAACTTTGAGACATTCAAGAACTTTTTAAGTCTTAACGCTGAACAAAGGAAAATTGTTGATTCGGTTCTTAGTTCATACCGAAAAGAAATTTATGCTTGTGTTTTGGTGAACGAAAAAAATGCTTACGCAGTAAATCCAAAGATTACAGAAGTGCAAAGAGCAATGCTTGCCGATCTTGTTTACTTTGCTCAAAAAGTTGATTACGAAAAAGCTCAAAATATCTTTCCGGATATGGAAGATATGAATCGTGCCCAGCTTGCAAGCTTAGTAAAATCGGGAAGAGAAATTCCTTCAACGAAATACCTTTTGATGACGCCCGACACCGTAGCAGAAACTGATTTTACTTGGAACGAAGAACAATTCAATGAGCAAATAAAAGCGTTTGAAGAAGGTAAAATGGCGGCTGAGGAGTTTGCAAGCAACCAAGCATTTAAATGGGACGGTCCGGATGCACCGCCAGAACCTCCATCCGACGGAGAAATTCCGGAGAAAATGAAATTTAAAATTGACTCGAATAAGTATAGAATATCTGTTAACGTAAGTGATTTGTCCAAAATGATAAATGATTCTCTTAGAATTAATCTGGAAAAAGTTGCTAAACAATTACAAAATGTTTCTGTGCAATATTCTGGGAAAAGGAATAGTCGTTCAAGTTCAAGTGGGATTAGAATCGTCCCTCCAATTCCGGAAATGTCGTTCACAACTGTAGATCCAATAAGAATAACGCAAGAAGCTCTTAAGATGGTTGGAAGTATGAACATTTCACAATTGGTAGAAGACGCAATACAGAACGATTCAGCATTTCAAGCAGAGATGAAAGATTCTGTCAAGAGTAAGAAATTTCAACAGAAGATGAAGGAAGTGAATCGGAAACTGAAGCGTTTGAATTTAGATACACTTAGACATAAAGCTAATAGAGATTAGGGATTGAAAAGTTGATCAAGACAAATTTTAAATTTTCCGGTGTCAGAGGATTAGAGAATGCAATATTGCTCTCAATTTTTCTTTTCTTATTCAACTTAATTTTTCCGGTTCACGATGTTTTTGTTCTTGCATTAATACACGAAGCTATTGTTTTCTTTACAATATACTTCCTATACAATTATTTGCACCAGTCGCTGGTTAACAAACTTGATGCACCACTGTCTCTTGTATTAAATATAGGAATACTTGGGGCATTGCTGTTCTTTATTCTTTCTATTGCAAATTCCGCTTACGAAGCTGATATCAACGGTAAGATTTCTTTCAATTTCTTTAACTCACTTCTTTCGATTTTATTAATATTCTTATTCATCGCTTCGATTGTTTACATCTTTACATCGTTCAGAGAATTATTCTTTTTAAGGCAGAAGAAAGACCCAAGTACTTACTTTAACACAATGCTTGTATTCTTCGCATTAAGCTTTTTCTCTAACATTTTATTGCTTATTGATCCGAATTTAGATTATCCCCATTCTGCATTTTATGTTGTTTCGATTGTTTTAATCTGCTTAAACTCTATTAGAGTTGCTTGGATTGCTTTTCTTACCAAAAAACAAAAGTATTATCTGCTGGGGCTTTCAATAATTCTTTCAATCGTTTTCGGTCTAGCATTTTCTCTTCTGATCGATTCGAAGATTGTTCGCCAGATGATATATACTTTTTCACCCGGCCTTCACACAGTGTTCAGTTTGGTGATGATATATGGAACAATTTATTTTGGCGTGATTTTTTTCATTACACTTTTTCATTTACCAACTGCCGAAGCTTTTGACAGAAAAGCACAAGAAGTTGCTTCGATGATGGACATTACGAAACTTATAACACAAGTATTTGATTTTAAGGAATTAGCAGATACCATTACGAGCATGACAACCCAAGCATGTAATTCCGATTCTGCTTGGCTTGTTACAAATACAAAAAATGGAATTGAATTAAACTCTGTACATAAAATTGGTTATGTGGATGCAAATGCAGTTAGCAATAGACTGCTTGGTTCTGGAGATGCTTCGTTTGAGCAAATAGAGGTAATAGATTATGAATCGCTCTTCGGAGACAAAAAATTTGTTGAGCATCATTTTCATTCTGTAGCTGTAGCGCCGCTAACGATGCACGGAAAAATTAACGGTTATCTATTTACAGCACGTACCAAAGGAAATTCTTTCGATACTGAAGATAGAAAATCGCTTCAAGCGTTTGCTTATTATGCAGCTGTGGCGCTGGAAAACGCTATGCTTATTAAAGAATCTATAGAAAAAGAAAGACTTGAAAAGGAACTTGATGTTGCAAGAGATATTCAAAGAAAAATTCTTCCGGCAGTTGTTCCTTCAACTCCGCAATTAGCAATATCTGCGTTGTTTGTTCCGGCTTTCGAAGTAGGAGGCGATTATTATGATTTCTTTGAACTTGATGATGACAATCTTGGTTTTGTTGTGGCAGACGTTTCCGGTAAAGGAATTTCCGCTGCATTTATTATGGCGGAAGTAAAGGGAATTTTTGAATCTCTTTCTAAAATTGTACAGAAGCCAAGTGAGCTTTTAACCAAGGTTAATGAGGTTCTAAAAGGTAATCTTCAAAGGAGAGATTTTGTTACGGCGGTATATGGAGTAATAAATAAAAAAACCGGGAAGCTGAATTTCTCGAGAGCCGGGCACACTCCATCGGTATTATGCAGAGAAGGAAAAGTTGAACGGCTTCAACCCGCCGGAATTGGTTTGGGACTTGATTTTACTAACAGTTTTTCAAATTCTCTCAAAGAAATGGAAATTCAATTAAAGAATAATGATATTGTCGTATGTTATTCTGATGGTATTCCCGAAGCAAAGAACTCATTAGGGGAAGATTTCGGATACGAAAAATTCGAACAAATAATTTCGGAAAACTGCGGTAAAAATTTAGATGAAATTTCTAATTTGGTGATGCAAGATTTAAGCTTATTTTCAAAGGACCATCCGCAACATGATGATATTACGTTAGTTTTATTTAAATGGAAACAAAAACAATAATAATAGATGGAGATATTTAATGGCGGAATTTAATGTCAACTTACGGGGTGTCGGTTCCGTAAGCGTGATTGATGTTAAAGGATATCTCGACGCCCACACTGCTCCCGAATTGGAGAATGTTTTCAATCGCTTGCTTGATCAGAAACAATATCAAGTGGTTGTAAACTTTGACGATTTGAAGTACATAAGCAGCGCGGGTTTAGGGGTTTTCATGGCTTACGTGGAAACAATGAGAGAGAATGAAGGAGATATAAAATTCTCCAACATGAAAGAAAATGTTTACAACATCTTCGATCTACTCGGCTTCCCGATTTTATACGAATTTTTTAAAGAAGAAAATGAAGCTGTTAAAAAATTTAGTGGTCCAGAGAAATCTTGAATGCACTAGAAAAAATATTTGAAAAACAAATTGTCGTCAAAAGCTCAACCGACAATCTTGCTCAGATACGGGATTTCACCAAAGCAGCGGCATTGCAAAGCGGTTTTGGAGAAGACGCCGTTGGCAAGATAATACTGGCTGTTGACGAAGCTTGCACTAACATTATTAAACATGCCTATAAATTCTCTACAAACGGAGAAATAACTATCTCCATAACTTCCTCACAAGGGAAATTTACGATTTCGATTACCGACGAAGGAACACATTTCGACTCTACCAAAATTCCGGAACCGGATCTGCGAGAGTATTATAAGCAGAAACGTGTTGGCGGATTAGGAATGTTCTTGATGAAACGATTAATGGATGAAGTTAAATATGGGACAATTACAGATAACAAAAACCAAGTAGTTTTGATTAAATATCTCCCTCAATAAAATGCAGCAGTCAGATAACAATGCCGCGTTAAGAAATTTTTCCGCTCTTGTTGATTTCAGCAACCTCATCAATTCCAGTTTAGATATTAACTTTGCCCTTAATAACATTCTTCTTACATGCTTTGGAAAATTCCACACTACAAAAGGTTTGATCGCACTGCTGAATAATGAGCGTATATTTGAAGTTCATGCATCTAAAGGATTCAGTCAGCAAGTTTTAGCAACCTTCCCTAATGTTACCGGAGATGATTACGACTCTAATGACAAGCTGGCAGATTTTATCTCAGCCAATAAGATGCAAGTCTATCAAGAAATAAAATCTTCCGAAGGATTGCGTGGATTGATTATTCTTGGCTCTCGCTTAACGAATAAATCCTATGATGATTCCGATATTAGTTTTTTAAGAACGATTGTAAATGTAGGCGCAACAGCAATTGAGAACTGCCTTGCTGTTGATAGATTAAAAAAAGTTAATCGTGACCTTGATTCTAAAGTGAACCAATTGAGTTCTTTGTTTGATTTAGGAAAAGAATTTAGCGGAGTTTTGCAGATTGAACAGATAAGCAAACTGCTAGTTTATTCGCTCATTGGGCAAATGCTTGTTTCGAAATATGCAGTAGTTTCTTGTTCAGACGGAATCGTTTCGTTTCTCGAAAATCGATTTGATGAGGCACATCTTAAGTCAGCTCTTAAATCATGTAATAAAGATTTTTTTGAAAAGGTTTTTACCAGAGCTGAGTTTACTGATCAATTGAAACCTTTTGCTGAAGTTGGCGTTGATCTTATCGTTCCGATGAAAATTAAGAATGAGACTAAAGGCTTAATTCTTCTAGGTAAACGAAAGAATGAATTGGTTTATTCTCAATCTGATATTGAATTTGTTTCTTCGGTTGGAAGCCTTGCAATAATCTCTATAGATAACGCCCGGTTATTCAAAGAAACTTTGGAAAAGCAGCGTCTCGAAAAAGATTTAGAGACTGCGCGTAATATTCAAAACAACTTGTTGCCAAAGTCTGTACCCGTGTTTTCAAATTTTGAAATGGCGGCTTTCAATAAATCGGCAAGAATGGTTGGCGGCGATTATTACGATATCATTAAACTTGATGATGAACATGTTCTCTTCGCAATTGCAGATGTTTCCGGCAAAGGTGTTCCAGCGGCTCTACTAATGGCTAATATTCAAGCATTCTTGAAATCCATATGCAAAATGAAAATGCATCTTGCCGATGCAACAAATCTCTTGAATGATCTGGTTGCAGAAATTACAACGAATGGAAGTTTCATTACTTTCTTTTGGGGTATAATTAATAACACTAAAAAGGAATTAACGTTTGTTAATGCCGGGCATAATCCACCACTGTTGATTAGAAATTCCCAGATTATCAAATTGAAAAAGGGAGGAATGATTCTTGGCGTAATGCAGACGATTGTTCCATACCTTTCGGATACGATTCAACTGGAAAGCGGGGATACTTTAGTTCTCTTTACAGATGGAATAACCGAAGCGATGAATGTGAAGTGGGAAGAATACAGCGATGAACGTTTAGAGGCATTCGTGCTTGACAAAACTAATCTTGATTCAAAACGTCTACTTGAAGAGATTAAGCAGAGTGTCGAACAATTCACAGTCGGTGCAGAACAGTCCGATGATATCACATGCCTTGTAGTAAAGGTGAAATGATGAAATCGAAAATAAAAACCATAATAAATAAACACTTCTCACATCTAATTCTTTTTCTTACCGCAGTATTATTCATGATTAGTGCATTGAACTACTTTTATTTATTCGATGTAACAGCGCAATCAAATGATGAATGCTTGTGGCGAGATTCCAAGTTCTCCAGCAAGAAAAATATAATCCGCTTCGACTTAGTTAAAGTTGATGGGGTTACTTGGGTTGCCGGAATTAGAAACGGGGATAGGCTTGTTGCAATCAATGGAACAATTGTTCAAAATACTTTATCAGCAAGTAAAATACTTGATGAAGTTGCTTCGGGCGATTTTGCTACTTACATTGTTGAAAGAAACGGGAAACAATTTTCCGCTAAAGTGTATGTTAAAAAGCTGGTTGCTTTCAATAACCTTGCGTTTACACTATTGTCCTCGTTTTGGCTGTTAGTTGGTTTTTTTGTTCTAATGGCTAAGCCTGATGGGAAAATCCAAAGATTGTTTTATAGTGTTGGCGCGTTCTCCGTACTCTTTTCCATGAATAGCTTGCTTACAAGAGGTCAGCAAGTAGATAATCCTATTTTCAATAGTTTGATTCTACTGTTAAGTGTAGATGTACTGATTATTTTTGGAGGAATCTTTTGGGCTTTCAGCATGATAAGGTTTTTCAATGTTTTTCCGATCGAATCAATCTTTGAGCGAAAAGCATGGATTAGGAAAACTTTAGTTTATTTGCCTTGGATTCTTTTTGTAGTAATAATGATTATCAGAATTAAGTTTGTCTATTTTGGCAACTCTCAGTTAACAATAATAATTATCCGTAATGTTCTTAGCTTTCTCATTATTGGTTCTTTAATAACAAGTTTTATCCAGCTTATTGTTGGCTACAGAAAAGTTGAAACGCAAAATGAGAAACGTGCTTTAAGAATTATTTTAGCGGCATTTACAATTGGGTTGGGATCCGTCTTTTACTTCATTCTTTTTACAGCAACTACAACTCAAGTTGTGTTTAACGATCCTCTCTTATTCATGCCGATAATGTTTATCGCAATTATACCGGTTGCTTTCGGGTATTCGATTTTTAGATATGCTCTGATGGATATTAGAGAAGTAGTTAAGAGTACTATTATTTATGGAACTGCTACTGTGTCTATCGCGGCAGTCTACTTCATTATTATGCTTCTACTTGGCCAAGTAGTAAGCAGTGCAATTGGCACACAATATCAAGGCGCAATTGCGGGTTTTGTGTTTGTTGTTTTTGCTATAGTATTCCAATCAACTAAAGATCACTTCCAAGATTATCTAACACAAAAATTTTATCCTGAACAATTCAATTTTCAGAAAGGCTTGTTAAAGTTCAGCGGCGACATTGCTAAAGTTGTGGGTATTGAAAATATTCTCAGCTCCACACGCGAACTTTATGTTGATTCATTACAGATTGGTAAATATGGACTAATGCTTAGAAAGAACGACGGCATGTTTCATCTTATTCAGCATCATGGAATCAGTGAGTTTGAGCCAGTTGCTTTCAGTTCATTTGATAGCATTGCGGGTTACTTTACTGAAAGAAAGAAAAACAACCAGAGAATGGTTTTGGAATTTCAAAACTTTAACGCTCAACTGGGAACTGATTCCGACACGTTTACTAACGAAGGAATATTTACGATCATTCCTCTACTGATAAGCGAAAAAATTATTGGATTCTTGCTGTTTGGATTGAAACAAACGGGATCGCAGTTTGGAGGGAAAGATTTAGATTTATTAATCTCCGCTGCAAATCAAACTGCAATATCAATTGAAAATGCCCGCTTATATCACTCCGAGATCGAGAAGAAGCGTTTGGAAAGAGACTTAGAAAACGCGCGCCACATTCAAGAGAGCTTACTTCCCAAATCAATTCCGGTACTAAAAAATTTGGAGCTAAGCGGAATAACAATTCCGGCGCAGCATGTTGGCGGTGATTATTACGACTTCATTAAAGTTAGCGATACTAAGCTTTATGTTATAGTTGGAGACGTTTCCGGCAAGGGATTAAGCGCCGCATTATACATGTCTAAATTGCAAACTATGATTCGCATGTATTGCACTGAAGACAAATCGCCTAAGCAAATATTAATCGAGGTTAATAAAAGGCTCTTTGGTGAGATGGAGAGAAATTATTTTATAACCGCCTCACTGGCAATGATTGATACTGAAAAGGGTAAAATCTTTTTCTGCCGTGCCGGCCATCCCCATTCGTTGTTAATTAATGGTGATAAATGCGAGAGCTTAAAATCGGGTGGAATTGGGCTTGGATTAGATAAAGGAGAAGCGTTTGAATCGTCGATGGAAGAAATCGAAGTTAGGATAGAAAACGAAAGTTTGTTTGTTATTTACTCGGACGGAATTTCTGAAGCGATGAACAATAAGCAAGAAGAATTTGGCGAAGAGAGAATTATTGAGCTGCTAAAAGCCAATTCTAAATTTTCAGTTGGTTCAATTCAGAAAATATTATTGAGTGGAATAGAAGATTTTTGTGGGGATGCAGAACAGCACGATGACATTACATTGTTGCTGGTCAAGTTCAACTAAACATTTTTTTGACAATAAAAAAACCGGCTTGTCAGCCGGTTTTTTTTATTAAGTCTAATTACTCATTACTCACTACTTAATACTTAATACTCATATCTAGAACGTTACTTTACTCTTAGTTCTATTAGCATATTCAAGTACGAATGCACTCGCTACGAAAATAGAAGAATAAGTACCCGTAATCATTCCAACGAATAATGCGAAAGCGAATCCGCGTAATACTTCTCCACCCATGATAATAAGGATGATAATCATAAACATGGTCGAAAGACCGGTAATGATTGTACGGCTGAAAGTATTGTTAATAGCACGGTTCATGTTTTCTTCAAGAGGAATTGTTTTGTGAAGTTTTAGATATTCTCTAACTCTATCAAATACAACCACAGTATCGTTCATCGAGTAACCGATGAGTGTTAGGAATGCGGCCACAACCGTTAGAGTTACTTCTAAGTTCAATCCCGGAATTACACCATACAGAATTGAGAATAAACTCAGAGTAATTAGCACATCGTGGAAAAGAGCAATTACAGCTCCAATAGCAAATGAAAATTTAAAGCGGAAACCGATATAGATTAGAATTACAACCAAAGCTAGAGCAATAGCAACAACTGCGTCGGTCTTTAATTCTTGCCCAACTTTAGGTCCAACTCTTTCTTCTTTCTGCACCACAAAATGATTGTCTTTGAATTTTTCATTCAAATTATCTTTTAACCATTCAGCAATACCAATTCTAACTTCAACGCTTTTACCAGTTGCATCATCAATTGGCTTTGAAGTCTGGAATCCGGAATTGAATAATTGATTACCAACTGCAATAGCAGTGAGCGAATCGGCAAACGAGTAAGTAATTGAAGAAGATGATGAACTTACTATTTGTTTTTGAATACCGGGATTATTGTTATTGATTAGTGTTTCAATTCTTGATTTTACAACTGGGATAACATTTGCCGGAATCTCTTGCAATTCAGATCTTAAAAGAACACCGGTAGAACCGCCAAATGTTTTTACTTCTATTTCGCCTAGTCCAATTTTATCAACTTGTTCTCTAACAAAAGAAATGTCGATAGGCTTTTGAAATTGGAGAGCGATTTCTGTGCCGCCTTTGAAATCAATACCAAAAGCAAGCCCTCGTATCATGATATTTACCAATCCGAGAAGAATGATAGCACCAGATATGAGAAAGAATATCGATCGTTTACCCATGAAATCGATATTTATGTTTGCAAAAAGTCTCATCTAATTATTCTCCTAATATTAACCGACATTAATCTTGTAGCCTTTAGAGTTGATGTAATCAAAAATCACTCTAACCAATACAAGCTGACTAAATAAACTTGTTATGATACCAATCATAAGTGTTAATGCGAAACCTTGAACCGGGCCGCTACCAAATTGATAGAGGATAATACCGGTTAACAATGTAACAACGTTCGAATCGAAAATAGCCGAGAAAGAAACTTTAAAGCCCGCATCAACTGCTGCTTTAAATGTTTTTCCAGTCGCTAATTCTTCTCTAATTCTTTCATAGATCAAAACGTTGGCATCCACCGCCATACCCATGGAAAGAACTATACCCGCAATACCAGGCAATGTTAATGTTGCATGGAATGCAGCTAAAACGCCGAATGTTAATATTACAGTCATGATTACACCAATATCTGCAAACGAACCGGCAGTCTTGTAGTAGAAGATCATAAAGATTGCTACCACTAAATAACCAATCCATCCGGAGTTCAAACCTTGAGAAATTGAATCCTGTCCTAAAGATGGACCGACAGCGCTTTCTGCAATAATATCAACTGGAGCTGGAAGAGCACCGGCTTTAAGTACAATTTCCAAAAGTTTTGCTTCATCCATATTTGCACTACCGGTAATTCTGGAACTACCATTTGGAATTTTATTGATAATAGTTGGAGCAGAATAAACAACTCCATCCATTACAACTGCACAGCGTTTATCAATGTTTGCGCCTGTAATACGTGACCATTCCCTTGCGCCGTCACCATTCATTTGCATAGTTACTTCCGGAGAACCCGTAGTCTGATCAATCTCTGCGCGTGCATCTGTAATAACTCCGCCGGTTAATTCGGCTTCTTTATTTAACATATACATGCGAACAAAGCTTTCACCGTCAGGCCCAGCAATCGGTTTTGCATCGTAAGCAAATTCCACATTATCAGGCATAACCTTTCTAACATCTTCTCTTGCTAATAAAGAACTTAAGCGGTCTCTATCAGTTTCTTTTACATATGCATCAGCTATTCTTCCTTGCGGATCAATTAGGCGGGCTAAAGTAAAGAACGGATGTTCTTTTGCAAATTGTTCTTCAGTAAGATTTTTCTGTTTTGCAGTATCGGCCTTAGCAATTGCAGAATCTTTTTTTGCTGCTGTAGAATCTGTAATTTTTCCGGCAAGTACTTCATCAACTCTGTTCATGATTGGAATTGCAAATGAAGCATCTTTAACAAGCTTGAACTCTAGTAAAGCTCTTCCTTGTAAAAGTCTTCTTGCTTCTTCTTCACGAGAGATACCTGGTAATTCAATAACAATTCTTCTTGAGCCTTGTTTTTGAATGCTGGGTTCGGAAACGCCATACTGATCAACTCTGTTTCTAATAATTTCGATAGCACGCGTAACCGCATCAGTTTCTTGTTCTTGCAAACGAGCAACAATGCGAGCGTCATCTTCGCGGATTGAACCAAAGTAGCGGCTCATGCGAATATTTCTTTCACTCATTTTACGAGCTAAAATCCCCACAACATTCTCTTCAGAATTTTTTGATTCGGCTTCCGCTTGTTTCAAAATTTCCATGTATTGTTGATCCGGTTCTTTAGCTAATTTTTCAAGGAGTTTTGCAGTATTAACTTCCATTACAAGGTACATGCCGCCCTGAAGATCGAGACCAAGTTTGATTCTCTTTTCTCTAGTGGCTCGGTAGTTTTCGTTGTTCGAAAGAATACTATCCTTTTTAGATGCAATCATATCCTGTACCTCAGCAGTTGTAAGGTCAGGACTACTCTTTTTAATCTTTGCTTCAGCAGGTTTAAGAATCTCCGTTACTTCTTTAGAATTCAGATAATCCTGATAAGTAGGGTAGAGGAGATACAAGCTGAGACCAATAAAAGCAACGATCAATATTAGTCTAAATCTCAGTTCTTTCATCGTTATTCTTAATTTAGTTTATAAAAAGTCTAAAAAACCCCTCTCATACTTGAGGGGTTTCTGAGATAAGATTTTGCTACTCGCGAACAACCCAAGTTTTTACTGTTGCAGTTACATTTGAATGTAATTTAACTGCAACACTGTAAATACCCAGAGCTTTAATTGGTTCAGTTATTTCAACCTTTCTCTTGTCAACA
>CAZEDR010000081.1:0-12418 GCA_964510975.1 uncultured Melioribacter sp.
AATGGCGGGCCCAACACCGGTTTCAGCTTTAATCCATGCGGCTACAATGGTTACAGCCGGCGTTTATATGGTTAGCAGAACTTCAATCATTTTTGCGAGCGCTCCAGCTGTAATGATGATTGTTGCCGTTGTTGGTTTGCTTACGGCAATTTTAGCTGCTTCTATTGGACTTGTTCAAAACGATATTAAAAAAGTTTTGGCTTACTCTACGGTAAGTCAGTTAGGTTACATGTTTTTAGCTGCGGGAATGGGAGCTTTTAGCGCTTCAATTTTTCATGTTATGACTCACGCTTTCTTTAAAGCTTTGTTGTTTCTTGCCGCCGGTTCTGTGATTCATGGTATGCATGAAGAACAAAATATTCAAAAGTATGGCGGCTTAAAGAAGTACATGCCGAAAACTTACATGACGTTTTTTGTAGCTACTCTTGCTATTGCCGGTGTTCCGGGACTTTCCGGCTTTTTCAGCAAAGATGAAATTCTTTGGAATGCATATGCTAATGGAGGATTCATTTTTTGGCTGGTTGGAATGATTACTGCGATGATGACAGCTTTCTATATGTTCCGTTTACTTTCTTTAACATTTTACGGAAAGGAAAGATTCGATCACCATCATGTTCATCCACACGAGTCACCAGCGTTAATGACGATTCCATCAATGATACTTGCGTTCCTATCAATTGTTGGCGGTTACATTGGTTTGCCGAAAGTATTTGTTGGCGAGCATGGAAATTTATTTGAAAGCTGGCTGGAGCCAATATATGAACCGGCTATGCACAAACTTGCACGTTTTGGTGCTCATTCACACTTCGAAGAAATTATGCTAATGGCTGCTTCTATTGCTCTGGCATTAAGCGCAATTTATTTCGCAATTCATGTTTATAATAAGAAACCGCAGATTGCAGAAAATGTGTCTGCCAAGTTCAAAGGCTTTTATAATCTTCTTCTCAATAAATATTTTATTGACGAGGCTTACGAAGCTGCAGTTGTTCAGCCAATACAAAAGGGAAGCGACAAGCTGCTCTGGAAATTTGCTGATGTAAAAATAATTGATGGTGCTGTAAATGGTTTGGCTAATCTGATCGAAAAACTTTCCGGAGTAATTCGTAAAATTCAAACCGGAGCTACACACGCTTATGCTGTAATTATGATGACCGGAATTGCAATAGCTTTATTATGGCTTATACTGAGTTTATAATTTTTGCGTCCTCTGCGAAGAACTTTGCGACCTTTGCGTTAAAGCATTTACCGCAGAGAACGATGAGAAAACGCAGAGTAGGCAAAGAAAAACAAAAAGAAAAATGATCAATAGCGAAATTTTAACATACTTACTTTTAACACCAATCATCAGCAGTGTTCTTGTACTGTTCTTTAAGAACGATCAAGTAAAACTGATTAGATGGTTTGGCTTCGGTTCTTCTTTGTTCGCATTTGTAGTTTCCTTAATTGCGTACAAACAATTCGATCAAACGAATCCACTTTTCCAATTAACTCATCATGTAGTTTGGATAAAGAGTCTAAACGTTTCTTATTCTGTTGGTGTGGATGGAATTTCCATGCTGCTTATTCTTCTCACAACATTTTTAACACCATTAACGTTTCTATCTACTTGGAAAGCAATTGAGAAAAATGTAAGAATGTTTACTTTTTCAATGCTTTTCTTAGAAGCTGGTATGCTTGGTGTTTTTATGTCGCTGGATGTTTTCCTCTTCTATATTTTTTGGGAAGCAATGCTCATTCCAATGTACTTTATTATTGGAATTTGGGGTGGCGAGAGGAGAATATATGCTTCAGTAAAGTTTTTCATTTTTACTATGTTCGGAAGCTTGCTCATGCTGGTTGCAATAATCTGGCTAGCAGTTTATTCTGCTTCAATAACCGGGTTCTTCACAACTAACTTAATTGATTTGTACAAAGTTGGGCCAACAGTACCGCATCAGATTCAAGCATGGATGTTCGGCGCTTTCTTTTTGAGCTTTGCTATTAAAGTCCCATTGTTTCCACTTCACACTTGGCTTCCCGATGCTCACGTTGAAGCTCCTACTGCCGGTTCAGTAATACTTGCCGGAGTTCTTCTTAAGATGGGAACTTATGGTTTATTAAGGTTCTGCTTACCATTATTTCCTCAGTCGGCAATTGAATATGCCCCAATAATCTCTGTGTTTGCAGTTATTGGAATTATTTATGGTGCATTAGTTTCGATGGTTCAAACAGATATGAAAAAGCTTGTTGCTTATTCTTCTGTTTCCCACTTAGGTTTTGTAGTTCTTGGTATTTTTGCCATGACAATTGAATCCGTGCAAGGCGCGGTTATCCAGATGATTAATCATGGACTTTCTACCGGCGCATTATTCCTCTTAGTTGGTATTGCTTACGAAAGAACCCACAGACGTGATATTGCTTTCTATGGTGGAATCGCAAAACTCGTCCCAATCTATTCTACTTTTTTGATGATTGCGATGCTCTCCTCAGTTGGTTTACCGGGGTTAAACGGCTTCATCGGGGAGTTCTTGATTTTACTTGGTACTTATAAATCTTCTGTGCTTGGCAGCGCTTGGTTTTCAGCTTTTGCAGCATCGGGAGTAATATTTGCAGCAGTGTATTTGTTGTGGATGTACCAACGGGTTGTATTTGGTAAAGTTACTAATCACGAACTTGAACATGAATTAACAGATATGAACACACGAGAAATTTTAATTCTCATCCCAATTTTTGTTTTTGTTTTATGGATTGGAATTTATCCTAGTACATTTTTAAAGATGACCGAACTTTCCGTTCAAACAGTTTTGCAGCAAGTTTCTGCATATTCTGTAAACATAATAAAGTAATAAATTGAATAGATATGCCAGCAAATAATTTTGAATATTACCTTTTAATGCCTTACATAGTAATTGGTGTTGGAATTGTTCTATCAGTCATCTTAGAAATCAGTTCTAAGAAAAGCAAAGAATATCTTCCATGGTTCTCCGCAATGTTATTTGTTGGTACCGCTATTTATTCAATTCTTAATGTTGGCCAAAGCTTTGTACTTTTTAGCGGTATGCTGGAAGTTGGCGGCAAGTCGGCAATATTTAATACTCTGTTTAATCTTAGCGCTGCGCTAATAGTTCTTTCATCAATTGACTATCTAAAAAAATATGAAGCAAATTTCGGCGAGTATTATATTCTAATACAATCTTCCGTGTTAGGTATGATGGTTATGGCCAGTGCCCGCGATATCTTCATGGTGTTCATGGGTCTGGAATTGATGTCAATTTGTTTTTATGTGCTAGCCGGAATCAACAGAAAAAAGGCTTCTGCTAACGAAGCTTCGTTGAAATACTTTTTACTCGGCGCATTTGCTACCGGATTTATTGTATATGGAATTGCTTTGATTTACGGTACAACCGGAACTACAAGCATTCAAAACTTGGTTGAAAATTTTGTCAGCTATAGTTCAAGTATTCTATTTGTGCTAGGAATGGTTCTCTTCTTTGTCGGCTTCAGTTTCAAAATTGCTACAGTTCCGTTTCATATGTGGGTACCGGATGTTTATCAAGGTTCAGCTACAACAGTAACCGGATTAATGTCTACTGCCGGTAAAGCTGCTGCATTCAGCGTGTTTATTATTATGCTTAATGCTGTTGTTAGTTACGGCGCCCCTCACTTTTTCAAATCTTATTTTGCAGTAATCGCAGCTCTTTCAATGGTAATAGGAAGCATTATCGCAATCTCTCAAGATAACATGAAGAGAATGCTTGCATATTCTTCTATTTCACATGCCGGCTATATGGCAATTGGTTTAGCTGCCGGAAATAAATTTAGCATTGCCGGAATTATTTTTTATTTAGCTGCATATGCCTTTATGAATATTGGAGCGTTTTCAGTTATTTCGATTGTTGAAGGGAAAGATGATTCAAGGATCGGGATTAAATCTTTTGCCGGTTTGCAAAGTAAAAGCCCATTCTTAGCAGCAATGATTTCACTTTTCATGTTCGCTCTTGCCGGCATTCCTCCATTAGCTGGGTTTTTTGGCAAGTACTATGTTTTCTTTGGCGCAATTCAAGCAGATTTAACTTGGCTCGCTATCGTCGGCGTACTTTCAAGTGTGATTAGCGTTTACTTCTACATTAGAGTTGTTGTGTATGTTTACTTCAAAAATTCCGAAGAAGAATTTGAGATTGAATCTTCAGTTGGAACATATACAGCTATCATTGTAAGTGCTGCACTTGTTCTAATTCTTGGTTTCTTCCCGGATCTTTTACTTGGAATTATTACATCCTCAATCAAGTAATTGTTGTGCTGCTAAAATCGATCCGGTTCTTATCGCTTCTTATTTCTAACATTTCTTTCTTATTTTAAAGCAATAAACAAATCACATAAGATGATACCATTATATTCAGCAAAACAAGTTCGAGATGCGGATGTTTACGCGATTAATAAATTAGTCATTCCGCCAATTGTATTGATGGAAAACGCTGCGCGAAGCATCTATGATATTATGATGGAGTATTCGGAGTACTTCCAAAATAAAATAATTGGGATTGTTTGCGGCAAAGGAAATAATGGAGGAGATGGTTTTGCACTCGCCCGTAACTTGCTTATCAATGGTTTTGAAGTTGTTTTGTTATCGATTGGAAATGAGAATAGTCTGAACGGGGAAGCCTTAGATAATTATAGAATTGCTTCTAATTTTCTCAAAGATTATCCCAAAAGTAAGCTGATACATTACAAGTCTTTGAAAAATATTAATAAGCTTAGAAATTGCGGGGTAATTGTAGATGCAATTCTTGGAACGGGTAGTAAAGGAGAATTAAACGAACCATTTTCTGCTATCATTAAATCCTTAAACTCGTTCGATGCATTCAAAATTGCTATTGATGTTCCGACCGGGCTTGATTTGGAAACGGCAACCGGTGAAGTAGTATTTCAAGCCAATCTGACAATAACATTGAGTGAATACAAAACCGGATTGTTCTACCACAAAGGATCTGTAAATTCCGGTGAAGTTAGAAAGGGATCGATTGGTATCGGTAATAAATATTATGAATCTCTAGCTACAAAAGATTATATGGTTGAACCGAGCGATGCTCTAATCGGACTACCTGAGAAGGCGATTAATTCTCACAAATATTCTGCCGGCAAAGTTTTAGTTATTGCCGGAAGTGGTGCTTATCCGGGGGCTGGTTGTTTTACTGCAAATGCAGCTCAGTGCAGCGGCGCGGGCGCTTGTTTTCTTGCTTTCCCTCGATCGGTAAAACAAGTAGCTCAGAAGAAACTTGATACTGCAATTGTACTGTCTTATGCAGATAATAATTCCGAGCATCTTAGAGAATCCAATATTCCGGAATTAGAAGAGAAAATTAAATGGGCTGAAGTTTTAGTCTTAGGCCCGGGATTAGGTAGGGAAGTAGCAACTTTAAACTCAGTAAGAAAAATTATTGATCAGTACAAAAGTAAGTTAATGGTGATTGATGCTGATGCGCTTTATGCTCTGGGAAATGGTGCTTACAAGAAATTTAATCTAAAGAATAAAATTCTAACTCCTCATCATAAAGAATTTGCCGATCTGCTTGGTATTGATCTAAATGAACTTGAAAGCAATTTGGCTGGTTATGGGAGGAAATTTTCAGTAGAAAATAAGTGCTGGCTCGTATTAAAAGGAGCTCCAACTTTATTATTTAGTAACAAAGGTGAAATGTTCATCAACTCAGCCGGTAATCCGGGTATGGCAAAATTTGGAACCGGAGATGCACTAACTGGAATCATTGCCGGATTCATTGCTCAATCAAAAGAAATAAAGAATACGCTAGTTTCGGCAGTTTATCTTCACAGTCTTACTGCGGATTTATTAGTAAATAAAAAAACAGAATATTCATTCACTGCAAAAGATATTATAGAAGAACTTCCTAATGCAATCAAATACATTCGCGAATCGGTTATATAATACGCTTCAAAAACATAAAGTTTATTTAGTTTATTTACCTCTTGCTATATACTGGATAATAATCTTTGTTGCGACTTCAATTCCTACTGATGCAATGCCACAGTTATTTAAAGCTCAGGATAAGTTTGAACACTTTGCCGCATATTTTATTTTAGAGATTCTGCTGGCACTAACGGTTCATTTTCAGAGTAAATTTCCTACAGCGAAGAAAAGGCCGATTTTGTTCTCTTTACTATTTCTTGCACTTTATGCTGCGGTGGATGAAATTCATCAATATTTTATTCCGGGAAGATATGCGGACGTTTTGGATTGGGCAGCCGATTTAACTGGAGGAATGATGGCAATTCTCATAGTCTTAACATTCCTTAAAAAGACGTCAGTTATGAAAAAAGGTGAGGTATAATTTTGCCTCTTAAGTTCACTTTAAAACTCATTATATTTGCCAAAAATAATTACGAGGGAAAAATGCGATTTGTTTTATTCTTGGTGCTTGTTTCTATTGTAAGTGTTGTATTTCCGCAGAATCAAAAAGTAAATCTCAATCTTGAACAAGCAGTTAAGATTGCTTTAGAAAATAATCACGACATAAAACAAGTTAGACTTGATAAAGCGAAAGCCGCTGAACAAGTCCGGCAAACATTTGGAGAATCGGTACTTCCATCAGTAGAAGGAACGGCATCTTATTCAAGAGCTATCAAGCGCCCTGAATTTTTTCTAGAAACTCCTCTTTTTAGCGGAACATTTCCTTCCGGAACAAATAACACATTAGTTGCCGGAATTCAATTAGATCAGCCGCTTGCGACCGGAGCAATGTTCTTAGCCACAAAGATTTCTGAAACCTACAGCGAACTAGCTTCTCTGGTTCAGCAGTATTCTGAATCTGAATTAGTTATGAGGGTTAAGGATGGCTATTACACTTATTTGCTGGCACAAGAGTATATCAAATTAGCTGAGCTTCAACTTAAAAGAGCTGAAGAAAATTTAAAGAACGCAAAATCGATGTACTCGGTTGGACGGGTTTCTGAATATGATCAGATTCGCTCGAATGTGCAATATCAGAATAGCATTCCGGTATTAACCGAAGCAAAAAATCAGCTTGCTTTAGCCGAGAATAATCTAAAAATTATTCTTGGCTTGGAGTTAAACAATGAAATAGTAATTACCGATCAACTTACATTCGTTAAAAAAGAACTAATAGGGGGAGATCAAGGTATTACAAAGCTGAACGAATCGAACAGTCTATTAAAACAATCACTTACGCAAACAAAATTGAATGAACTGTCAACTTCATATCAATATTCGCAGCATTACCCGGAATTGCGTGCGTTCGGTAATTGGCAGATGCAGTCTCAAGAAAATGATGACCGATCTTTTACAAATTGGCGCTTCATCAACTCAATTACAATAGGTTTGAATCTACGCGTTCCCATATTTAATGGATTTTCCACCGACTCCAAATATGAGCAAGCTAAAATCGATTATGAAAAATCTTTAGAGGCTTTGGGAAAAACAAAAAAAGAACTGCACAAAGATTACGAGAACACAATTCTATCAATTCAAAAAGCGCTAGATCAGATTGATTCATATCAAAGTTCTGTAAATGAAACTGAAAGAGGCTATCAAATTGCTCTTAAGCGATATTCTTCCGGTCTCTCATCTCAAATAGAAATTACCGATGCACTATTGCTGGCTTCTCAAGCAAAGTATAATTATGCCAATTCAGTATATGCTTACAATGTTTTGCTGGCTAGAATGGATCTTTTACTTGGTAAATCATTAACAGAAATTTTCAACTAAGCAAATGCAGCCAAAAGTAAACGCCATAGAAATCCATGATTTGAAATTCAGCTACTCGAACGAAGCGGTCTTTTCAACTGGTTTTAATTTGTCTATTGATAGATTGAGTGTTACGGAAGGTGAGTTTGTAAGTATTCTTGGTCCAAACGGATGCGGCAAATCTACTTTGCTCAGACTTATTGCAAACTTATTAAGTGTTCATTATGGCACAATTTCAATTTTCGGGAAATCGATGCAGCGCAAATCGGGAATTAGTTTTGCAAAGACAATTTCATATGTCCCGCAGATGAATTATTCTATTTTCCCATATTCTGTTTATGAAATAGTAATGATGGGTAGAACTCCTTATCTCAATTTATTAGGCTTCGAGAAAAGCTCAGATACAAAAATAGTTGAGAATGCTCTTGCCCAGTTGGAAATAGAACACTTAGCGAACAAAGGAATAAATGAAATATCTGGTGGGGAAGCGCAGCGGGTATTTATTGCCAGAGCGTTAGCGCAAGACTCAAAAATTATTTTGCTGGATGAGCCGAATTCACACTTAGATATTGAACATCAAATCTCGATTTTTGAATTGCTTAGAAGTGTTAATCGCGATCAAGGCAAAACAATAATAACTGTTTCGCACGATTTGAATCTAGTTGGAATATATTCCAATCGTGTTGTTGTAATGAATGCCGGAACGATAACACTTGATGGAGATAAAAAAACTGTTCTTACAAAAGAGAATATCAAGCACAGTTTTAATGTTGAAGCAGAAGTTATTAATGGTGCATGCGATTCAATGAATGTTTTGGTTAATCCGGTTAATTGATCCCATGAAAAGAAGAAAAACATCCGGCAATTCTAAAAACGGACTGATTCTTTCCGGAATAATGGCTTTATTGTATTTAGTCGCTCTCATCTATATGAAATACCATCTCAACGGAATTTCAATTAGAGAAATTCGCTTCGATTATATTGGTAACGTACTTAATATTCTTACAACATTGGTTTTGTTAATCGGAATAATCATCACTTTCTTTATTGCAAAACCGTTTGATGTTAGGAAGATTCTTTTCATAAATACAATTCTGGTATTATCTACCGCGTTACTACTCGCCGTGTGGATGATTGCTAAACTCAATTACCTACAAACCGAGCAGTTGATCTTCAATTTTCCCCTCAGAAAAGTTTATATGGGCGCTTCCTATATACTTAGCTTTTTTTCGCAATTCTATGTCCTAAATTATTTGTGGGGGTGGATTCTAAAAAGTGATTCGCTTTTGGAATTAAGAACTCTGTTAAGATCAATTGTGGGAATTGCAATATTGTTATTCTTCAGTTTGATATTTGTATGGAATGTACGAGCCTTTTCTCAATCTAGAATTGAAAATCAATCTTTCCAATTTGGATGTATTCCGGGTGCGGCGGTATATAGTAAGGGAAAGCCAAGTCCAATCTTTGAAGGAAGAATAAGGAAGGCACTAGAACTATATAGGAAGGGGAATATCAAAAATATTATTCTAACCGGCGGCAGAGCTCCGGGTGAAATGACAGAAGCGGAAGCGGCTAAAAAGTACCTAATAAATCTGGGCGTAGCTAAAAAAAATATTGTTATCGAAAACCGTTCCTCAACTACTACAGAACAGATCCAATATTTAAGAAAAAGCTTCAACTCACAAACTTCTTCAGACTCTGTTTTAATAGTTTCAGATGGATTTCATTTATCCAGAATTACTCAATTAGCAAAATTTTTCCGTGTTAATTCCTTAGGGGTTTCGTCGGATTATTCATTGTCTTTCGAAAAAACGATCTTTTACAGAACAAGGGAAAGCATCGCACTGCTTTTATTCTGGCTATTCGCAATCTAACAAGAAATTTGAAGTTTATTTGTTCCCTAGGTTCGTTTTACTTAATTTTTGACCCGAAAATAGAAGAAAAGTGTTTTTTGAAATCACTCTTAATATACTTGCAGCTAAAACCTTGGAATAATGAAGACAAATAGACGAATACTGAGAGAAAAAGTACTTCAAGTTCTTTATGCATATGAGCTTAACGGAGACGGATTAACTGTTCTGATGAATGGAATTTTAGCAGACGTTACAAACCAAGCCGATTTAGAGTTTGCAAAACAACTCGTTAATAAAGTAGTAGCCAACAAAAAAACCTTAGAAATTGAAATTCATTCGAAAGTAGCCAACTGGGAAATGGATAGAATCGCTTTAATCGATAAGATTCTTTTACAAATCGGTATTACGGAGCTTCGCTACTTTCCAGATATTCCCCCAAAAGTATCTATAAATGAAGTAATTGAAATTGCTAAAGATTACTCAACTTCCAACAGCGGTAAGTTTATTAATGGTATTCTCGATGCAATTCTTTCCGAATTAAAAGAGAGTGGTAACCTTAACAAAACCGGCAGAGGTTTGATTGGGGAATCTTTACCCAAAAAAAATATCGAAGATTAGAGAACTGGAAAAGTTCAAAGTTTTTATTTGGACTCTCTTTGACTTCGCAAACACATCTTATTCAATCGTTGTTGTAACATTTCTATACGCTGTTTACTTTAAACAAACTGTGGTTGGTGGAGAACCAATAGGCGATTTCTACTGGAGCATTGGAACAAGTCTCTCGATGCTTGTTACGGCTTTCATTTCTCCAATTCTAGGTGCTGTTGCAGATCATTCAGTAGGGAAGAAACGATTCCTTCTTTTATTTACAATGCTTTGCATCGTATCCACAGCTCTGCTCTTTTATGTTCAAGCGGGTAATATACTTTTAGGAATTACTCTTTTTGTTCTAGCCAATGTTGGTTTTGAAGCCGGATTAGTTTTCTACGATTCTTTTCTTCCGGAAATAACTGCTCCTAAGAATTTCGGACGCGTTAGCGGTTACGGATTTGCAATGGGTTATCTAGGTTCACTAACAACTTTAGCAATTGTATTCCCATTCATATCAAGGAATATGATTAAAGAATCATTCCCGGTTGCCGCGTTAATCTTTTTGGTTTTCAGTTTACCTCTTTTCTTTTTTCTAAAAGATACTCGCAAAAAAAAGGAATCGGATGAATCATTTTTAATGATCGGTCTTTCAAGAGTGTTTAATACAATTACTAATCTTAAGAACTATAAAAATCTTTCTTTATTTCTTCTATCCTTTTTCATTTATATAGAAGGAGTAAATACAGTTATATTTTTTTCCGGTAACTACGCTACCACAACCCTTCACTTTTCGCTAACTCAACTGATAATCTTTTTCATCATAGTCCAGTCAACAGCGATTGTTGGATCGCTTCTTTTTGGCTTTATAGCCGATTCACATGGACAGAAAAAATCACTTGTAATTTCTCTTTATGTGTGGATACTAACGATTTTGTTTGCCTACCTAACAAGCGATCACGACGGATTTCTAACTAAATATCTAGCAAATATTTTCAGCGCCAGCGTAAGTGATATAGAGAAAAACAGTTTCTATGTGGTAGGATTATTAGCTGGAAGTGTAATGGGTGCTACTCAATCTACAAGCAGAAGTTTGATGTCTAAGCTTACTCCGTTTGATAAGAAAACTGAGTTCTTTGGCTTTTATTCTTTTTTTGGAAAGAGCTCCGCAATTATTGGTCCACTTGTATTCGGCTATGTTAGTTATATTTCCGGTACACAACGACTCGCAATTTTAACAATTGGAATATTCTTTGTTCTTGGAATTGCAGTTTTAAGATTTGTGAAGGATAGTTAGATTTTCTTACTTGATTTAGGGGGATATTTGAGTGTAACCGCAATTAGTATAATACTTATTATCAGCCAGATTAGACTAACTACAATTTGATCCACTCCTAAAGTCCCCGCAAGAATTGAAGCATCGCTCGCAAAATCGTTACTAAACATGTCTTCCTTTAAATCAATTAAAACATATATCGCGCTAACAAGAGCGAGTGATTTTACAACTATTTTTACTAAAAGTATTTTAGAGTATAATCCGGATATAATAAGTATGGTAATTGTTATTAGTCCAATAGTAATAAATTCTAAGGTTGGTGAGCTGATTACAAGAATTAAAAGAAGAAGTGCTGCAACAGAAAAGTAAATGTATTTGCGGATATTCTTTAGTTCAGATCCGGAATAGAGTAAGAGTCCGAAAAACAAACTGCCTAAATAACCGGAACTGGCTATCAAAATATCATTACCTCCGGCCGCGGTTATTTTGCCTCCAAGATCAAACCCAATTGATATTTCCGAAATGCTTCCGCCCGATATTAGTATTGCAAGCGCATGAGAAGCTTCATGCATAAACACAACAAATAGTTTGATCGGAAAGACAAAAAAAGTATCCCATAGCAAAAAGGATATAACAACAATCAATAGTACAAGCCCAAATTCAGCAGCTTTGGAATTAGTTTTAGGTCTCTCTTTCATACATGCCAATTAGTTGTACCAAAATAAATAATTATCTTGAATTAGACTTCGGCTTGTTTTAATTTTGTTTAACGCGGGCGTAACTCAGTGGTAGAGTATCGGCTTCCCAAGCCGGTTGTCGCGGGTTCAAGTCCCGTCGCCCGCTCAAAGAATGAGAAAAAGTTTTCAAAAAAGTTTTACTTTGCTTGTATCTTAAGCTCAAAAATTCTATAATTGAGCCGCAAAATTTTGGTCTTTTGTTATTGGGAGTTTAGCTCAGCTGGTTCAGAGCATCTGCCTTACAAGCAGAGGGTCATTGGTTCGA
>CAZEDR010000082.1:0-12266 GCA_964510975.1 uncultured Melioribacter sp.
AACTTTTCTCTGCGGAATTTTGTAGAGATCATGATCTAAAGGGTTTCCATTATCCACACCGATTATCTTTCCGTCTCCTTCTATTACAAAGTATATCATGTCATCGGCAGTTGGAACAATGATTCCGTTTTTATCAACAACAGAAAACTCAACATGAACAACATCCCGCTTATCTGCGAGAATACTTATTCTATCTGCTTTCAACTTAATTGCGAAAGGTTGTCCCGAAGTTCTTATTTCTTCCGTAGAGACAATCTTTCCATCTTTTTTTCCAACTGCTTTTAATACACCCGGAGTGTATGGAACATCCCACTGCAAATGTAAATCGGAAGTAGTTGGATTGACTTGAGGTTTATCGTAAAGATTCCACCCGCCGGAATTACCTTGCCTTGGATATTCTAATCTCTTCTCCCCAAAAGATTTTCCATTTAAAAATAATTCTACCGCATCGCAATTTGTGTAACACAGTACCGGAATTACCTGACCTTCTCTTCCTTGCCAATTCCAATGTGGAAACAAATGAATCATAGGCTCTTTCGTCCATTGGCTTTGGTAGAAATAAAATCCATCTTTTGGAAAACCGCACAAATCAAGAACTCCAAAATTATCATTCTTTGCCGACCAGTTAGATTCACCAAGATAGTCGAAACCGGTCCACATGAAATCACCAATTACATAATCATGAACCGATACAAATTTCCAAAGCTGCTCGGCATCAATCATGCGGTAATTATAGTTGGGTTTAACAACATTTGGGTCATCGCCTAAAGAATATCCTCCTCGAATCCCTCCACTGTTGGAAATACTTTCCGTTCCAATCATTTTCCAGTCAGGATGATCATGGCGGTCTATGCTGTACATTAACTCTCTGCGTTCGTGCCATCTATCCACATAATTATAACCAACTATATCAAGCTCGTTCAAAAATTCCAGAGTAGTCGAGCCGCCATCAGCGGCAATATTATCGCAAGCCAGAGTAACCGGTCTAGTTGGATCTTCTTTATGATAAACGTCCATTAACGATTTAAGCATCTTAGCGCCATCAGCACTTTTCTGTTCCGGTATTTCGTTGCCCGCACTCCAAAGAACAATTGAAGGATGATTTCTATCTCTATGAATCATTGTTGTTAAATCTTTTTCCCACCAGTCATCAAAATATTCATAATAGCCATATTTACGTTTACCATATTTCCATTCATCAAACGGTTCATCCATTACAAGAAATCCCATCTCATCGCAAAGATCAAGCAATTCCGGAGCCGGTGGATTATGAGAAGTTCTAATCGCGTTGCAGCCCATCTCTTTCAAAATCTTAAGTCTTCTCTCCAACATTTTTTCCGGAACAGCCGCTCCTACACTTCCGCCATCATGATGAACACAGACACCATTCATTTTTACGTGTTTTCCATTTAGAGAGAATCCTTTATCAACATCGTAACCTATGCTACGCACTCCAAAAGTAGTTACAACATCATCAATTGCGTTTTTCTTTTCTACGATTGAAGTTTGCAATTTATATAGGTTCGGAGATTCTATAGACCACAATTTTGGTTCAGCAATTTTAATTTTTGCGGCAACTTCAATTTGTTTACCACTCTCAACTTTAAATGGTGTTTCGGAAGCAGAAATTGCCTTACCGCTTTTATCAATAATAGCGGCTCTAAGAACTAACTCCTTAGCCAAATTTGAATTGTTTCCGATTTTTGATTGTACCGCAACAATTGCAGAATCGTCAGATACCTTAGGTGTAGTTACATATACGCCCCACATAGAGAAATGAACCGGATTTGTTTTAACCAGCCACACGTGCCTATAAATTCCGGAGCCAGTGTACCATCTTGTATTAGGCTGCTTGGAATTATCTACTTTTACGGCAATTACATTCTTGCCAACAGTTAGATGTTTTGATAATTCATAATAGAAACTGCTGTAACCGTAGGGATATTTTCCAAGATGATGACCATTTATCCAAACGTCACTATTCATATAAACGCCGTCGAATAAAACACTTATATTTTTACTCAAATCACTTTTGGTAACTTCAAAATAGTGACGGTACCAACCTATTCCGGTTGGCAAATATCCGCCGCTGCTTCCGGTCGGTTCGCTTTCACTATATTTTCCTTCTATACTCCAATCATGAGGAAGGTCAAGTATTCTCCATTTACTATCATCGTAAGAAATTTTTTCGGCACCGTTTTGATCTCCGAGTTGAAATTTCCAATTCATATCTATGCAAAGTTTTTCTCTGCTACTTTTTAATTGTTGAGCATACAAGTTTGCAACAGAGATTTGCAGTCCGGCTAAAGCCAAAATAAAAATCATCTTCGCTGAATTCATGATTGAGCTCTTCATTACAACACCAATGTTTTTTTGAGTATGATATGTGTTTATTAAAGATCAGTTCCTTTTCAAGGTTACCGATTCTATATTGAATTCCACTTCTGTCGGTTTATTCTCTGCTGTAGAATTGGGTCTCTCACAAGTTATCTGAATAAATTGAAGATCAGCCAACTTAATTTGGTTTTCAATCTCTCCATTTTGCTTATTCCAAATCTTTGGCAAAAATTGCGGATAGGAATTAGGAAGAATTAACGCGGAACCAACTTTGAATGACTCCAGTGGGATATTAACCTCTTGCCATGACTTTGCTAAGTTAAAGTTCGAGCTATATTGCCTGCCATCATTCATAATGAGATTAATTCCATAAAAGCCGCTACTATTTTCTTTTCCTTGAATCACGATAGTATTGTAATCATTCATCGCGCTAATAAACGGATGGATTATTTTCGCGGTATTCAATTGCATTCCGAATGGAATGACACTCTTATCTGCAAAAGATATTTTTAGAGTGATAGAGTTTTTTTCGTTAGACGTTCCCGAAGCATAATCAACCGAATATCTCATTGCGGGATTGTATTGAGGGAAAATTAAATCTCTTTGGTCACGCTTGGCATCCAATAGCACAATGGGGTCTTGCGGTTTGCCGATGTTAATACTCCACAAATCATTGTGAGAGAAGTCCCACTCTTCCGGTGACTTTGCTACTCCAGCCGGAAATGATTGAATTCCTTTTTCTGTTTCTACCGAAACACAATACTGATGAATTCCATCCTGAATGAATCTGGCGGTATCATCAACAGAGTAATTGAACGCTCCGACATTTTTGAGTGAATACTTTTTGAATCCACGCCAGCCTAAACGTTTTACGAATAAGTTAGCAGACTTAATTTTATACTCGCTAACAATCTGAAATTGAAAATTAAGTTTTGAAGTTGTTATAGCAACCTTGCTTGTTTTGTTTAATACTTCTGTAGCCGGAGATATTTTTTGTGGGATATATAACCCATCCAAAAATTTAATTTTATTAGCAGAGTATTTTTCAATCGTCTTCTTTCCAACTACATTAACATACAAGACGTAAACACCCGGCTCAACTTTAATTTGCTTAGCGAAAGCCTCTTTCTCTTTCCATTTGGAATTAGATATTGACTTGATTCTGAATCCATCGCCTAGTTCAGAAATATTTACCAGCATATTTCTTTCATTCCAGAACAACTTGGAAACTTGCCGAGACATACTAGTTTGTTCAAACGGATCTTTTAACCAAACTGCATCGGGATATATTTCCAACCGCCATATTCCGTTTTCAAGCTTATCTAAGAAGTATGCGCCTGTTCCATCATATTTGATTATTGATGAGTTACCAACACCGGCAACATGAGTTATCCCAGAAACATTTTGGGGAATCAGCTTAGTATCATTGGAATAGCAAAAAGAAGTATCGTTATTCATCACGCTCAAATCTTCCGAAGCACTAACAGTGTATTCATCAAAGTTATTATTCTCCGGGAATTCACCGAATGATTTATTCAGCTTCAACGAATGAAAAGCCTTGCCTGCTATTAACAAACTAATTGCCTTTGAAGGAGTGTAAAGAAGATTTAAATAATGAGTTGGATATTCTGTGTTACTCCAAGCAATCTGAGAAGGATCGTAACTAAACATTGCGGCAAACTGCATCCCGGCTTCGCGGTAACTTCTTGCCATTGCCGGATACATATAAGAAGCGCCAATATCCGCGGCATCAAATTCATAAACCATTTTTGCTTTTTTGAAAAACTGTTCTATTCCTTCCGATGGTATTTTATACTTATTTACATTGATCAAGTAATTTCCCTCAAGCATTTTTCCGTGAACCAATCCCGTTGGATACCATTGAAAAGAAACGCCTTCCGCTTTCGATTTACTTACAGCATTAGCTTGAACTGTATTCCAGTTCTCGCTTATGTTATAAAAAATTGGTTTGGTTATTCCAGCAGTGCGAAGAACATCATACATTTCATTTACGTATTCTGTTACTTGTAGTTCATTGTTGGGATGTTTCGGCTCATTAATAATTTCTATCGCAATTACTGACAGTTCATCTTTGTATGAATGTTTAGTGTAAGGATTAATATGATTGATGAATTGATTCAAATATTTTCTTTGTGCTTCTCTAGCTTTCGTGCTTGTAATTAAATCCATCTTGGAATAAATCTGTGAAAATCCGGGCGTTTCAATATCTGGTTCCGGCCAGCCCGTTCCCCACCAAGCAATTGGCGTAATGATTGATTTAATTCCATTAGCAGTCAATTTTGAGATCAGATAATCGAAAAGATCAAGATGTTCATTCTTTAGAAGATTACCGTCACGGTCGGAAATTTCTCTATCCCAAACATGAACGCGAAAAGCATCTAAACCTAAGCGAACCATTTGTGCGACATCGAGGTCAATCGCCTTCTTAATATCAAGCCCAAGCTTTTTGTGAGCTCTATAAGAATACGCAAATGGAACAGTGTAGTTAACACCAAACAACGCTACTTCCTTGTTACTAACTTTCCAGCGCATTATCCCATTACTATCTACATAAACATCTGAGCTGCTTTTGTTTTCTATTTGAGCAGAGCAAATTGAACTGATGATTAAGCCGAGCGAAAATGTATTTCTAAGCGAATACATTATTAAGCTCCAACGATTCGATTGCTTGTTCATTTCATCATAACCAATTTCTTGGTAGCAATAAAATTATCTGCCCGTAATTGATAAAAATAAACTCCACTTGGTAAAGACGCCATATATGATGTCTCTACATTAAATGTTACGCTGTAATTTCCCGCTTGTTTGTATTCATCAACAAGAGTTGCAACTTCTCTTCCCAACAGATCAAACACTTTCAAGCTTACTTTGCTTGCTGCTTGTACCTTGTAGCTAATAGTGGTTTCCGGATTAAACGGATTAGGATAATTCTGCGAGAGTGAATATTCACTTGGTAGTGTTTCTCTTTCTGATTCGATTCCGGTTAATACATTTTTATCGTTGAAAAATTTCCAAGCAAGTGTTGAATCTTTTGTTGAGAAAGAAAAAATTCTATCAGCAATTCCGGATTCCCAATTTCCGAACTTACTTTTCTCTACATAGAACTTATATTTAATCTGAGTTCCAGCTTTAATTTTACTTTTGGGGAAATAAAGTACTCCCGACCAAAACGATCCATCGGCGACACTAATTTCTTCGCGCCTTAGAATCAGTTTATTTGAATCCCAAGAAAGTGTGCCTGAAGAATTAACTTGATCTCCGCGAACAGTAACAGAATTTATTGCCGAATCAAATAAACCTTTCTTAGCAAGCTCGGCAACGTTTACGCGGAATAATATTCCGACACTATCCTTCTTTGATTGGATAGGAATCCAGTATTGGGGAACCTTATCACCTAAGCGATTGATGTACTGAATATCCATAATAGAGTCTTCAAGTCCAGCGGTAAAAAGGCGTGCATTAATGGTTGATCCATCATATGGGAACACCGGACCTTCCCAACCCAAATTGCGGTAAGTTGGAGTATTCTTATTCTGCCCTGTCCAAAAATAAAATTGAAGCTGATCTGCCGGATACATTTTAAAATCATATTCCCAGTTATCACCATCAACATTTTTACAAATTAATTGTGATGCTGCGTCCCACTTAATTGCATCACCGCTGGGAAGAATGCTCGAGCTGATACCGGATACTTCACCTCTGACTTGAACAAAGCCATTATTCTTTAACGTATCTCCTAGAGTTGAAGTGTTAACGCGTATTTTAATATTGACTGACTTCAAACTATCGAGATTTTGAAAAGCAGCGAGCGAGTTTAGCGCCTCTCCGGTAAGCGGATCAAATGTTGTGTAGTATTCCCATGAAGATCCTATTGGAGGAACTGAAATGTAAGCCGGCTCCCAATAAAAAAATCCAATTCCTTTTTTGTTATTTGTTTCTTTAACAATCTTAGCTACCGCTATTACAAAATCCTTCTGTCCTTTTACAGTAACTGGATAACCAGCTGGCAGTTTAGTAGGATCGAAACTTACATTAGACATTCCATCGTTCAAATACTGACTGTTCATAGGATAAGCAGTTTCTGCAACTACTATTTCTTTATTGTAACGAACCGCCAAATCATTAAGGTTATTTTTTAAATCTGTCAATGTTCCATGCCACCAAGGATAATATGATTGACCAATTACATCAAACTGAACGCCTTGTGCAATCAGATTATCAAAGAACCATCTGCTCGTGCTGTTGTTGCCTCCTTTATCAATGTGTATCATAATTTTTATTGATGACACACCGGCAGCGTCTTTTACTCCAGCAATACCTTTTTTAAGTAATTCACCAAACGCTGTCCATCCGGCTGAAGTATTGTTTCTTCCATCTGGCCATAACATTCCATTTGTAATTTCATTTCCAACCTGAACCATATCCGGCAAAGTGTTTTGGTTCTTTAGTTGCGTGATAACATTTTTTGTATATGAATAGACACTGTCTTTCAAAACATCAAATGAAAGATTTGTCCACGCAGCCGGTTTTGTCTGCTTGCCGGGATCAGCCCACCAATCGGAGTAATGAATATCCAAAAGGAATTTGAAGCCTTTAGCTTTGATTCTTTTTGCGTAGGCTAATGTTTTCTGCAATCCGCAATAAATATGCTGGGGGTCTTTGGGATCATTGGGTGTATGCCAAAGTCTAAGGCGCACATAATTAACGCCGCTCTCTTTGAAAATATCTAAAACGTCTTTTGTTACTCCGTTAAGTTTATACTTTCCCCCTAAATCTTCAATTTGAGGAGTGAACGAAATGTCCACTCCCCGTATAAAAGAATTGCTTTGAGAAAATAGATTTGTAAGTGATATGAACAATAAAATTGTGAAAGCAATTCTTCTCATTTTTTTATCTCACCAACATCATCTTTTTAACTTGAGTGAATGAACCGGTTTGAATTCTAAACAAATATACACCTGAAGCAACACTTGCACCTAAATCATTGTTAGAATTCCAAGATACGCTATGCGTTCCGGCAAATTGTTCGCCGTTAAATAGTGTTGCTACTTTTCTTCCAAGCATATCAAAAACTTCCAGCTTTACTTTTTCGTTGCGTGGAATGGAATATGAAATTACTGTAGAAGGATTAAACGGATTCGGGTAGTTCTGCAGCAGTTCATACTTAGTTGGAATTGACACTTCATCCTCAACATCAGTCATTTTTCCGAGATCAGGTGGATTCTCAACGGTTAAATCAGATGCTTTCCATGTAACCATAGCAAGCTCATACGTGCTAGGCCATGTTATACTTGGAGTAATTTTAGTAGGCAAGATATATTGATAATATCTTCTACCTTTAAGAACTCCACCGCCATTGGTTATTGTTCCGCTGGTAGAACTATAAGAAATTCTATAACATACTTGATAGAAAGTTGGAGCTTTCAAATCTATAGAACCAGTATATTTTCCATCACCATCGGAATCTGTTAGCTGAATTCTGTTATCAGTTCCATACATTGTTTTGCCTTGAGTAATCGGAATGAAACAACCATCGAATTGTACCCAAACTGTATCTATGCCAGGTCTGAACAATGGATTAGTTGCATTTGTAGTAACATTTGTAGCCGGCGCCATATCAATCTTGAAACCTAATTTTATAGGCGTTGTCAACACCCCATTTGGGTGCAAGCCATTAAAGAATTGCTGCTCAGCACCAAAATCACCGGGAACTGTTTGATCTTTCGCATCAGTGAACACATACTTTCTATCAGCACCTCCGGTTGCACCCGGCTCTTCCCATCCGTTATCTAATGTTAATCCGGGAATGTAATTTTTATTTGTAGGACTGACTTTCGATGTATCAAAAGAAATAAAATACTTATAAACTATATCAGTCTGCGGGAACAAAGTAAATGGTTCTGAAAGTACCCACTCTTGAATTGATGGAACATAAGTCATCTGTAATCCGGGTGTGCCAGGCAGCCATCCTTTTGCACCGGTTACAACAACTTTATCACCAAGTCCTCTATCAAACAATTTTGCTTTTTCTAGAGCATCAAGTTTTAGTCTGAAGTTTACATTTCCAGTAACCTGCGGACCGGTTGGCTTCTTGTTATTAAAGTAAACCCAATTTAGCGTGGTATCTCCGGTAACGTTTATTGTGTTCAAAGATATAGGGAACGAACGATTTACAATGCTTTCCCATGTTTCCGGATTTGTAAGAACAAATTTAAATGATTGAGTTGCAGCAGCAGTTAGTTTGGATTTTGCAATGTAAGCAACACCAGACCAGAAAGTTCCTCCTCCAACACTATTAGTTTCTCTTTTCAAGGTTGCTATATTGATCCAAGGATTATCTGTACCAAGCGGCGCACCGCCTCGTGCTTCTACTGCTTGTTTAGCAGCATCAAACGGAACACCTCCAACATTCACTCTGAAGTAAACTGCAACAGTATCTTTCTTAACTGCGAATGGTCTCCAGTATTGAGCAACTTTACTTTCCCATCCGTTAAAATATTGAAGAGCTAGAGTTGTATCCTTTTTGCCAACAACCATTCCTCGGTTATCTCCGGTATTAAATCCGGCATCAATTGGACCTTCCCATCCAGTCCAATGAAAAGTAGGAGTTGTGGCATTAAAGAATGCAAGAAATTTGTACTTAATAACATCACCAGCATTTGCTTTGAATGATACTTCCCAATAATCACCGCCAACATTAGTGGCTTTTAAGCCTGTTGTTTTAGGATCCCAGGTTATTGCTGGAGTTGTTCCCCCGGCATTCGAAGTTTCGCCGCACAGATAAACAATATGTTTAGAGGTAAGTGTATCAAGACAAGTTGAAGTATTGATTCTCATTTTAACATTTACCGTCTGCGCGCTTGCTTGATTTACTATTAAAACAAACGAAAGTATAAACATCAATAATTGGAATAGCCGGTTAATCTTGCTGCTCATGTTACCTCCTCTTTGGTTTTGTTTTGAAAACTCTTCTCACATACTTTTCTAAAATTTAATTATTAATGAAAACCGGTTTGAGTTACCCAGATGCACAAATTTTTGAAAAGAATATTCGGTTGATACTGAAAAGTCACCGAGGATTTTTATGTTGTTTACACTAACTCCGAATGCAAGACCGGTTTCATTTTCATCAAGAAAAAGATCGCGGTAACCGACACGAAAACTCACAAGGTCATTCAGAAAAGCTAATTCGCTTCCAAGATTCACACTTTGAGCGTTATCGTTCGGATTTACTCCATCGGCAGAAAGTGTCCATCTAAAATTTTCAGTATTAAATACTTCACCGGAAATACCAATGCGCATAATCAGCGGCATATCGAATTCATCTGTGTTGAGTTTACCCACTATGCTTTGATTGTTTCCCTCATGAGTTGGATCAATATCTACGCGGATATTCAAATCCTCACCGGTCATTTTCATCTTTGTACCAAAATTTGAAATGCTCGCACCCAATCTTATTCCGGCAAGCGGAGTTTCATAAATTGTCCCTACATCAAATGAAACACCGGAAGCAACGGAATTATAAATTGTTTCTCTTACATACTTAACCGTTCCACCAATAGAAAATCTATCTGTTAAATATTTGCTGTAAGAAAAACCTAAAGCAAAACTGGAAGCGTTAAATATTTCACCCGTTCCCATTGGGGATGTAGGAGTTGTTACTTCCATATCATCTGTGTGAAGAATTGTTGCGGAAATTCCAATTGTACCGAGCTGATCGAATGGAAGAATTACACCGACAAATTCAAAATCAATTCCGGGCAGCCAATTTGAATGCTCAACAAGCATCGCATTTGATTTTAGTGATGAGAGAGTTGAGGGATTCCAATACAAAGCAGATGGATCATTCATCATTGATACAAATGAACTTCCCATTCCAACAGCTCTGGAACCGACTGGAATTCTTAAAAATGTAGCGGCGGCAGTCCCAACTTTTGTTACTCCACCGGCAAATGCCGTCTGCGTTAATAAAGCAAGAAGCAACAAATGGAATGCGGTTTTAAATTTTCTGTCAATCTTTTTCATGGCTTATCAATTTTATTTTATGATTGCGAATGTTCCGGTTTTTTGACCAACGCCCGGCGCGTCAACGTGATAGACATAAACGCCGTAAGCTATTTCAAATTTTTCATCACTCAACACATCCCAAATAGCGGTTCCGCTTTCAAAAGCAGAATCATGCTCGATTGTTTTCACCAATGTTCCGCTAACATTAAATATTCGAATAGTGCATTTTGCCGGAAGATTGATAAAATGAATTTCTCTTGGACCGCGCCCGCTTGTAAATGTATTTCTCGGTTCCCAAGTTTCCGCTGCAACGTATGGATTAGGAACTACACGAATATTCTTTAATTCATCCTTAGCTTTCTCTTCGGAAATTGATGACTGCTTCATTTTGAAAACATATTTATCAGAAGCAAGGAAAGGCTTGTTGAGATTTATGTATAGCGTATCTCCATTCTGCGGATTTCTTGTACCACTCTTGGTATTCAGAATCAATTGCCAAGTATAACGCGTTTTACCATTCTGATCCGGCTCGATAAAGTAAATAGCGTCAACATTGTTTGCGTTGTTTTTATCAATAGAAAACTTTCCGTCGGTTCCGTCACCTTCACTATAAGCAAATTTCACTTCTCTGTTTTGTGTTACATTCAAAACTTTGAAGTTCACTTGCCGCGCTGGAAGTTTGATAAAACCAATTGAAGTGTCTTTGGAAGTTGAAAGACCTACATCGCCGAAAATGATTTTATAATCTGCCGGATTTTCCACACCTTTAATTGATAGAAACGCTGCGGCTTCAAAATCAAATGAATAGACATCCGGCTTGTTCCATTTTGTTCTTTGTTGATTGAGAGAAAGCGTTTCAATATTTGAAAGTGTTAGTCGAAAACCTTCTGTCGCCGATATTTCATCTGCCAAACCGATGTGCTTATCATTCAACAGAATAGTTTTGTTATCTGTAAGATTTCGAAGGGTAAATGAAGCAGTTTTAGTTATATCCTTTGTGCCAACTTTCTGAACGGTATCTTTAAAAGTAATTTCATATTCGGCATTTTCTTCGATTCTTGTCGGATCAATTATATCAATCCCAATTTTTCCACTTGCACCGCCGAGCACATGACTAAACGATTGAACTTGCGGAGGTAAATATCCCGCCGCGCTTGCTGATGGTCTTACAACAGCTACATTTTTTCCGTGAGCTATTGCTCCATCTGTCGCAACTGTAATATTGATTGGAGTTTCTGTTGGAGATATTTGATTTGCCGGATAACCAAAATCGTAAGCTGTAATTGCATAGAAGTAACGCTGACCATTTATAACATCTCTATCCACAAACTGATGTTTGAGTCCAGAGTCTTTTCCTAAATCGAAATAGACACCGAGAATATCATCTCCTCTCAACCCTTTAATTCCATCAACCAAATCAAACTGAGCTATTGGTCTTAGTAGTGTTGGAGCGCCGTTATAATCTGTAATTACTTTTGCGTCGAGCAACGCGGCATCAGTCGCGCGGTAAATTCTGTATCCTTCAAAATCATTTCCGTTGCCCCCAATTTTTTCTATGTATCTATCGAAAGATTTTTCAGCAACATCATCCCAGTAAAGTGTAACTTCTCCATCACCGGGAACTGCTGTTAAAGTAACTTGCAATGGTGCTTTAGCAAATTGATAGTCTGCATTGTAAGCATCGGCTGCTTGTTTCTGTTTTCTAATCGCGCTTTCAATATCTGCTTCTTTAGTAGAATTGCCTCCGGCGAGCGCAACCGAAACTGCCATACGTTGCCTCTGACCCGGCAGCAAAGGAAAATATCCCGATGAAACGTAGGTCTGATACTCGCCGACTTGTCTTACCAAATTAATTTTGCCGGGAATCATTAATAAATCCCACAAGCCTTTATCCGGCGAAG
>CAZEDR010000083.1:0-10588 GCA_964510975.1 uncultured Melioribacter sp.
CCTTTAGGGACGATACAGAGAACATCTATACTCATTGCTATATCGGTTTTGAGGAATCATCTACTCAGTAAAAAATTCTTTTTGCAGCTATTTAATATCACGGAATACCATCGATAATACATAAAGGCTATAAACACACATTGCAAATAGAGCAGAGATGAACTCAACTAAAACCATGAATACTTATCGTATTTACAGAAAATGGGGAAATAACATCAACTACAAGCTAATTGTAGATGTTCACATTTCCAGTTTGAGGATACTATGCCAACAAACCTTAATAACCTAAAAGTCTCCAAAAAGTTTTTACTATTAACTGTTTCCATAACCGTCAGCTTTATTATAATCGGCATTTTCTCTTACGATACGATTGATAAAGTAAAGGTGAACGGAGAGCAATATAAAAAAATAGTATTAGGCAAAGACTTAATTGCCGATATTCTTCCCCCGCCAGAGTATATATTAGAATCTTACTTGATTTTGCATCAACTTACTACCGAAGAAGACGAAGCGAAGCGTAGTGCTCTATTTGAAAAGAGCAAGAAACTTGAGGATGAATATAATGTTCGTCATAATTATTGGGTACAAGAATTACCGGAAGGCCCTCTAAAAACCACTCTTATAAAGGATACATATGATCCAGCAATTGAATTCTTTAGAATTAAGAATGATTTATTTATTCCGGCCATACAAAGTGGAAATATTGAGGAAGCGAAAAAAATATTAAACACAGTGCTTAAAGCAAGCTACGAAATTCATAGAAATGAAATTGATAAGGTTGTGGAACTCTCTACTAAGGAAAATTTAGAAGTTGAGAACAAAACACATGAGATAATAAGCAACAGAACGCTAATGATGATCTCGCTTATGGTAATTCTTTCATTATCATTTTTATGGCTACTCAGAACAATTTCGAAACTAATTGAGCGGCCGTTAAAAAGATTAATTGCCGGAGCCGAAAAAATTATTCAAGGCGATTATTCTACAAATGTGGAAGTAACTTCTAAAGATGAGCTTGGCAAACTTGCAGATACGTTTAATGCAATGGTGAGTAAAATAAACGACACCAACCATGAATTGGTTGAAGAAAGAATAAATATTGAGAAAAGAGACAAAGAAGCAATAAAGATTTCTGAAGAACAAAAGAACTACTTGAATAGCAACATAGAGAAGATATTAGTAAAGATGGGAAGATTTGCCGAAGGAGATTTAACCGTTTCTCTTGAAGCTGAAAAAGACGATGAAATAGGGAAACTGTTTAATGGGTTCAATAGATCGGTTGCAAATATCCGCGATATAATAAAAAAGGTTAATGACTCAGTTGAAGCTACGGCAAGTGCGAGTAATGAAATATCCAGCAGCAGCGAGCAAATGGCTGCCGGGGCACAAGAACAAAGCAGTCAAACAGCAGAAGTTGTTGGAGCTGTAGAGCAAATGACAAAAACTATAAGGGAAACAACCAGACATGCTACGGATGCATCCGAAACAGCAAAGAATGCCGGTGTAATTGCAAGAGAAGGTGGAATTGTTGTAGAGGAAACTATTGCCGGTATGGAACAAGTGGCGGAAGTAGTTAAAAAATCTGCGGATATAGTTCATTCATTAGGAAAAAGCAGCGATCATATTGGTCAGATAGTACAAGTTATAGATGACATTGCAGATCAAACAAATCTTTTAGCATTAAATGCTGCTATAGAAGCTGCCCGTGCCGGTGAACAAGGACGCGGATTTGCTGTAGTTGCAGATGAAGTACGAAAGCTTGCAGAACGAACTACAAAAGCCACTAAAGAAATTGCAGTAATGATAAAGGAAATTCAAAAAGAAACCGCTCAAGCAGTAATCTCTATGAAACAAGGAACTACCGAAGTTGAGAAAGGCAAATTATTAGCTAATAAAGCCGGCCAAGCGCTGCAACAAATAATATCCGGTTCAGAAGAAGTTGTAAGCAAGGTTGCCCAAGTTGCCGCCGCAAGCGAAGAACAAGCCAGTGCAGCCGAACAAATAAGTAAGAATATGGAAGGCATTAATAACGTAACTCAAGAATCGGCTCAAGGAATTCAGCAAATTGCCCGTGCATCGGAAGATTTAAGTAATCTAACTGTTCAACTGCAAGAAATGATTTCTATGTTTAGTCATAATACTATGGCCACAAGTTCAAATAAATTAATTAACAAGAAACTCCTCCACCATAATTAATTGGCAAATTTAATTTTACATTTATAAAGCCTCTTACAATAATGCTAAGAGGCTTTTCTTTAACTAGAAGAAATTTTTTCACAATTAAATAAAATCGCCAAAAGCGTCGGGGTATTAGCATTTAACCCAAATTTGTCATTAGAAATGCTCTAATGCCAAAACGACTAACATTTTCTATGGTTTTGAGAGTTGTACGCATGTAAGAAAAACTTCAAAACCAAGAAAATGTAAGTCGGGGTTAACTTCTTAAATTATCCACGCTTATTTTATTATCAACAAACCTTCTTTTTTCTAATGAACAATCTGGGTTTAACTAAAAAGATGACCGATCAAACACAACTTAATCGGTCATCTAATTGTGAACAAATGAAATTAGAAAACTATTCCAACAGAAAAATAATGCACACCATTTAATCTGCCGAAATCTTGATATGCGTAATCAACTTTAGCTTTTACCAATTCGAAAATTCTGTAGTTCAAGCCGAATCCCAGAGTTAATCCCTTTTCAGAATCGGCTTCAAATAATGAATTATATCCGGCTCTTAAATGAATAATCTCATTCCAAGCGAATTCTAACCCCGAATTGATAGATTCGGTATTATCGTTTGGATGAACTGCATCAACACCAAGCGTTAATCTTGTGCTGCTGCTTTTAATAACATCGGCAGAAATACCAAATCTGAAAATCAATGGAAGATCAAACTTATCAAGCTCGATATTAGAGTTAATTAGATTTTCCTCTCCGGCACCGGAAGTATAAACTACCGTCGCATCTCTTCCGGAAAGCTGCATCTTCGTTCCGAAATTAGAAATGCTGGAAGCAATTCTGAGTTCGTTAAAAATTGGAATTTTGTAAAGAGTACCGATATCTATTGCAAAGCCGGTAGAATTCATATTCCACAAGTTCTCGCTGATGTACTTAATATTAAAGCCAATCGAAAAATTAGTGGTCAGATATCGGGAAAAATTCAAACCCATTACTAATGTATTGTAGGTAAAAAATTCGCCGGTACCTTCGGGGTTTTCAATTGTACGCACTTTCATATCATCCATAGATAACACAGAGACAAAGGCGCCAAGCGTTCCAACTCCCGATAAATTAGTTGCGAATGCGGCATAGTCATGACTGATATCTGAATAAAGTGAAGTATGATTAAACATTGCTTCATTCGAATTAATATTAGCCGTTCCGCTTGGGTTCCAGTAGATGGAAGTAATATCATCAGCAATTGCGGTAAACGCGCCACCCATTCCAATTGCGCGTGGTCCCACATTCATTTTAAGAACTTGTGCGGCTGTTGTGCCGGTTTTAGTTGTCTGCGCTAATCCATCGGATATGAAAAACAGAACAAATAAAACACTGAACGATAAAAATATTTTTTTCATATTGTCTCCGGCCTTACTTGATTAAGGCAAACTTGATTAACTTTTCACCAATCTCCGGTGCGTCTATATGCGCCAGATAAACACCGTAAGCAACGCTGAAGCCATCCCGGTTTAAGAGATTCCAGAATTCCCTTCCGTTATCAAAACCGGAATCGTGTTCGAGAGTTGTTACAAGTTCACCGCCCAGAGTAAAGATTTTTATAGTGCACTTCATAGGAAGGTTTTCAAAATAAATTCTCCGTTCGCCACGGTTTTGTCCCGAAAGTTTATTTGCCGGTTCAATCTCATTTGTTCCAACGTAAGGATTTGGGACAACATAAATATTATCAAGACTGCTTGCGGCTTTTTCATTTTTAACAAAACCAGCATTCGTTTGAATAGTGAAAACATCTTTGGAACTATAAGGTCTTTTAGTATATATGAACAAAACATCTCCGTTGCCCGGGACCTTTGTTGGTTCTGTTGTTGAAGGAGAGACAACAAGACTCCATGCAATTTGAGAACCGGTTCCTCCGGCTGCTCCGGTTTTGTAGAAGACTATTTCCTCTCCCAAAGTCCAGACAGAATCGTTAGTGGCTACGGCTTCTTGTAGATTTGTAACAACTGGTATTGGAACACCGGTTGTAACATCTTCAACTTTATATTTTACCGGAATATCAATAAAGCCTTTACCCAAGACAAACTTCTTTGCAGTAGAAATATTTGTATTTGAAAATGTTACAATGTAATCAGCCGGTTCTGCTTTTGGACTACCCGCCGGCCTCAAATAAAACTTATATGGAAGATTGATATTCGAAGACCATTTCGATCTCGTATCGTCGAAGCTGAGAGCCGGATTATCTTTCACTTTAACCAGAACTCCATCAAACACCGGATTAGAATCTTCTCCATTTAATGCTTGGCTCTGATATAGTTTATAGTTGCGATAGGTAATAAAATATTCTTTCGCCTCCAGCATTGTGCTGTTGTCTGTTCTCTTTATAGAACCCTTTTCTAAATTCAGCACATAATCTGTTGTGCCGGAATAAACTTTTCCGGAAGCATCGGTTACTTGAAGCGAGGCCTCGTTAATTAAATTTGCATTAGCAAGGCTTGTAAATTTAGTACCGAACAGATAGAAAGATTCCTTTATTGATTTCTCACCAACAACAGAATAGTTCTTGCCTAAGGTTGCTTTTCCAGCAGTGTATAGTGAATCTTTAAATGTAAGAGTGTATTTCTCATCTTTAACATTCAAGTCATTGATCACGCCAAAGTTAACATTCCCATTACCCAATCCAGTATTATGCTGAACATCCGTTACACCAATTTCTGGGCGATTATAACCCGCAGCGCGCGGACCCGGAATTACCTGAACAGTGTTATCATCAAAGATCAGCTTACTTGTAATTGGATCGGAAGAAATTTTCTTTGTTGATTCGGATGGAGGAATACCTAAAGAATCGCCATGATCGTATGAAACAACAGCGTAATAGTATGTTTGTCCGTTGCGAACATTATTTGAATCTACAAACGAGTGAACAAGACCGGAGTTATCTCCAAGGTAATAGTTTAATCCTCTTCCCAAATAAGGAACAGGGTGATAACCTTTCCACGCATTGCTCAAATCCCACTTTGCGCTAAAGCCATTAACATCTTTAAGCGGTTCATATAAAAATTTTGAACCCTTACCATCTGTAACAGTTTGTGCATCAGCAAAATCCGGTCTTGTACTTCTGTAAATAACATAACCTTCAAAATCTTGCCCGGTAATTGGATCTATGCTTTTTTCGGAATTCGAATCCCAGAACAAAGTAACTTTTTTGTCATCCGGAATTGCAGTTACTTTTGGCAAACTCGGCGGTCTAAAGAAGCGATAGTTCTTATTATAAATATCTTGAACTGTTTCGGCAGTAGTTAAGAGATCATCCAAATCTTCGCCAAATAAGAACGACATAGAAATTCTTTTGGTTTCACCCGGGGCCAACGAAATATAACCTGAACTAAAAATAAAAACTATGTCTTGGTTTTGTGTTATCTCGCTAAAACTTCCAGGCTTAGTCTCATTCCAAACTGATTCATCGTAAGCAATCAATAAATCAGTTGCCCATTGGGAGCTCTTAAAACTTGTTAATCCAATTTGATCTGATTCATCTAAATCGGTATAGCCAAAATTTGGTTCGCCGGGTTGCAACGGATCGGGTCTTCCATCTGATAATCTATTTCCTAATGTTGGAACGCCATCTTTCTCTCCTGCATCACCTGTATTAGCAATTCCATCTTTACCAAGATCATCAGTATCCGGATTCCAATCTGCATCTTCATCAATATTATTATCCTGTCTTTCATCAATTAATCCATCTCCGTCATTATCAATTCCATCGTTTGGGTTTCCGGGTGATTCAAGAAACTTGCATCCTAAATATCCAAGTTTTCTACCGGCATCACCAGTCATATCCGGATCGAAAAAGTAAACCATGTTACGTGAGTAAAGAGGAATTTTTGTATCGAACGGAGAAATGAAAAGTCCATTATCATCTTTATTATCAGCGCCGCCAACATCCGGATCGCCGTAAATTCCAAATGTTACACTATCGAGTGGAACGTCACTTACATTGGTAATTGACCAAACAAAAAATATTGCGTTAGAAGCTAATGAGTTACTCCACTGAAAAGCACGGCCATCAATCTGAACACCCAAACCTTTTCTGGTTTTATCAGTTATGAATGGATAATAACTAAACTCTTTGTTATCGCGGTCATCCATTGCCCAGTAAGCTTCTAGGTCGGCATTATTTTCACCTTGAACAAGATAACCGGGCCAAACATATTGCCCCAACTTTTCGTTGTACCATTCGCGCGGCCAGCTATCGGGTTTGCCATCACGGTTGGAATCGAATGCCGGATTTGTAGCAATATAACTTTGGCTTGGATCTGCATAGCCGGGCAGCGGCTGCCATTGCCATTTGAATCCGGTAGCCGGATCAATTTCGCGCAAACCGGCTCTGTCGTAATCGTTCATGCCATCTGTAATGATATGTCTTCTTACACCGGCCGAATCAAGAACCGAAGCGCCAACTATTGGACAGAATTGAAAAATGTAAGGCGCGTCTCTCCAAATTAGATTTGTAATTTCCCTTATGCCACCAAAGCCCGGCGCTATTCCGCCATAGTTTTCTATTTCAACAGAAACATTATTGCCGTTCATGAAGAATGATTTTCTGTCTGAATTAGCATTGGACTTAAGTAGATTTTTCAGCGAATATTTATCTGCGCCAAGGTTATCATTTTTGATACTAATTGGAGACTTAGATAACTTCTCTATTAGGTAGCTTTTTATTTCTTGATGTTCAATTAGTCTTCTTTGCTTAACCACTTCCGTTTGCGCAAAGTTTTTTTCAACAAGAAATGGCAGCGTGCAAAGAACTAAACCAAGATAAATTAATTTTTTCTTCAGCATTATGTTACTCCATAAATTTCATTAGAACTCTAAAGTGAAACCAATTCTTACTTCTCTTGGTGCCGAGTAATAATTAGGTCTGTTAAAGTATTCGCTTGCAGATTTTATTCCCGGATATTTCTGCGAGATCAAATTAGTTGCTTGCGGCCCGCCTTTGGATTCTTCCAAAGAATAAATTGCACGACCGGTATCATCATAAACAAAACGCTCATTCTGAGTATCGAATAGATTAAATACTTTTAAGAAAATAGTTATTGAAGTGTTTTCAGCAATTTCAAAAGATTTATCGCATAATAAATCTGCATTAGCGTAGAATGGTTTTCGTCCGCTGTTCGATCTTAAATAAATCTGCTGTTCGTAAAGCTGGGGCGAATAAGGAAGTCCAGTTGATAACGAAGCAGTTACCGTTACATTCCAATCGTTACCACCGCTTAACGTAACAACTCCATTCAAAGTGTGCGTCTGATCCCAATCTAACGGAACCGGAATTTTTTCACTTTGGCGACCGGATGAAAGATCAATGAAGAACGCATCGGCACCGGTTTCATTTCCCTCAGCAACTTGAAAAGTGTAATCAAGCGAAGCGGTTAATAAATCTTCAGAAGATTTTCTCTTTGTAAGTGAAAATGTAATTCCTTTAATGTTGCCATAGTCTTTGTTAACATATTTTTGATAGATCGAGTTACTGCTGATTCTGATCTGTTGAATTGCTAATAGATCGCGAACATCCTTATAGAAACCAGTAATGTTGAATGCAAGGGATTCATTTAACTGCTGCTGCAAGCCAACTTCGTATGTAACTGTCTTTTCCGGATTAAGATTAGCATTTCCATATACCGGGGAAGCGGCTATGTCTTCAAATTCCGGATTAGTATAGAGATATCTGTAAGGAGGCAGCTGATAAAAATGTCCGTATGAAAAGTGAATTATACCTTGATCAGTAATCGGGAAGGAAATTCCAAGACGAGGACTTACAGTTGTTTTCGATTTTGCTTCGGTTAAATTCTCAGTAGGCTTGAATGGATCGGGCGCATAAACTGCATTTGGATTAAAATAATCTACTCTAACGCCGGCATTCAGAATCATGCTTTCAAATTCCATCTTATCTTGCAGATAGCCGGAAAACTGTTTCGGAGAACGGGAATAAATATCTATAGAACCTTTCTGATTAACCGGATCGGGAATAGTAGGTGTTAAATAATTATTTCTGTTTCTCAGTACTTCGAAGAATACGAAATCCATTGTATCCCATTTATTTTTCAAACCGAATTTAATTTCATGCTCGTTGGTGACTTGGCTTGTAAGATCAAACTTAATTTCTGACGAATAAGAACGCTGATAGAAATGTTCCGGCTGTGTTCCTCCGGAAACAAATGTATAGCTGCTGTAAGAATTAGCTTTGTCTTCGGGCTGATATCTTGGATCGGCGTGAAGATCGCTCAAACTCATACCGGGATGAAACGAAACTTCGCTTCCCGAAGCGTCCAGCAACGGAAACAAATAGCGCTTAAAATCGTAAATGTTGTATGAACCCTTCAACGAAAAAAATGTTGAGTTATTAAGTGTGTGTCTGTATTCTAAAGAATTTATTAATCCCCACTGCGAACGCTGGTAATTTGCGTCGGGATTATATTTAAGATCGTGCGCGTATGATTGATATTTAGAATTGGAGAAAACTACATCGTAATTAATTTTAATTGTTGAGATCGGCTTATAAGTAAGCTTTGCCGTCGTGTTTAAGTCTTCGCTTGGATTCATCGAGACGATAGAATTATCGCCGGTTTGTGCTAGATAAATTTTATCAGCTACAACAGCATCTCTGGATAGTGAATCATAAATAGTGTGCTGTCTTATTCCATATAGATAACCTTTGTCTTTATTGAATCTTCCGGAAAAGAAGAATGTGAAATTATCTTCGAGTAATGGAATCGGGCCGCTAAATGTTCCCTCAAAGACTTGGTTATTGACCGGACTAATTTTATCAATATTAAAGAACACGTCTTTATTAGAGCTCAAATAATCACCGGTGTAATAAGTTAACGTACCTTTATACTTAGAGCCACCTTCTTTGGTAACGGTATTAACAATACCGCTAAGCGCGTTCCCATATTCGGCATTAAATGTTCCGCTGACAACAGAGAGCTCTTGAACAGCGTTTGTAGAAATTTGTACGGTTCTGCCATAGTCGTAAGGATTTATTGCAGAGACTCCATTAACATTGTAAGCTATTTCAGTTGAGCGCCCACCGCGTATGTGCAATTCTCCGCTAGAGCCTTTCGTTATACCGGCTTGAAGAGATAAAATTTGAGTGATGCTTTCAACCGGCAAAGTTTTTATTTGAGACTCATCGATGTTTGTTTGTGAGGAAGTTAAATCTTTTCTGACTAATGGCCTTACCGCCTCCACAACGATTGTCTGCAAATTTATCGCTTCGGATTGAAGCTGCACATCAATTCGAGTTGTGAAATCACTCGATACTCTTATATTGGTTATTATCTTCTTCTGATAACCAATTCCGCTAACTGCCAAAGAATAAACTCCCGGCTCCAGATTGTTTATAACGTAAGTACCGTCAATATTTGTGGCGGCACCAGTGGTTGTTCCTTCAATTATTACGTTAATTCCAATTAAGTCTTCGTTGGTTTCTGCGTCAGTAACTTTACCGGCAATTTTTCCGGTTCCGCCGGCAAAAATTTTAGTACTAAAAAGAATGAATATAATTGAAAGGGTTAGTGTTGATGGAAGTAAATGTTTTTTCATCGTTACCTCAGAGCAAAATTAGATGTATTTGAAACGTAAAAGAGCACATCATCAAGTAATGCAAAAATGATTTTGACTTATTAAAACATGTAGAAAAAAGAAAAGGGTTCTCAGAATGATTATCTCAAATAAAATTCCAGAGAGATGTACAATTCTGATAACCCTTTAAAAATTTACCCAATTACTTGAGTAACTGCATCTTCTTTGAAACTGTATTCTTATCTGTAGATAACTTATAGATGTAAATTCCGCTAGCTAGATTACCGGCATTAAACTTAACAGAGTATGAACCGGCACTCATAAATTCTTTGTCGATTAATACAGCAACTTCTCTTCCAAGAATATCATAAATCTTTAACTCGATATTGGAAGCTTCCATAAGACCAAATTTAATTTGGGTACTTGGATTAAATGGATTTGGATAGTTTTGCTCTAAATAGAATTGCGTTGGTAATATTCCAAGTTCCTTTTCAACAGATACTTTTGTGTACTTGCTGTCAAGAACTATTAAAGGCATACGCAAATTAGCATTGTCTGAACGAGGATAACCTTGAGTGTAAATTACCTCATCATCCTTATCTCCATCAACATTGGCTACAGTTATCACATCTAGATCACCAGTGTTTGTATTGTATGCAGAATCAATTACTGAGGCAGTATAGTTTGCAGCCACTTTAATATCACCGCCCTGATATTCCATTCTAAAAAGAGGTTTCTTTTTTGAATTATTTGCATCATATCTAGAACCACAGATAAAATCTAGTTTTCCATCATTATCAATATCGCCCGCATCGGCTCCATTCAGGC
>CAZEDR010000083.1:10598-12236 GCA_964510975.1 uncultured Melioribacter sp.
ACAGCACCTAAAGGTTCAAAATCAAGTAGTGGTGTAGCCTGGAGCGTATCGGCAACTTGCTGTAATAGCCAAACTTTTGCACCAGCACCTTTTGTATTACTAAACCAATCAGCCATTAAAATTTCATTTTTTCCATCTTTGTCAATATCAACAACTTTAGTTCCCTTAAAAGAACCAATTGCTGTCATACTTGTTTGAATTTTGACTAACTTCCAAGCACCGCCTACATACTTAACGCCGATAACTTTTCCATTTGTTTCAAAAGCATAAATAACATTATTCAATACAGCAATATCGTAAGTTGCACCGGTTGGCTTAATTGCGGCATCGGATGAACCGGCAAATTCTAAAGTCCATTTCTCCTTTCCACCGCCAAGATCAGGAATATTATCTACGGAAAGTACACCTAAATTGAGAGCGGTTGGATTCGTAGACGAAGGTCCACGATCACAGAATATCAATTCATTTTTACCATCCGCATCGGGATCGGCAATAATAAATCTCACAGGTCGAATATTGTTCCCTGTTCCCGTTATTATGTCAGTCATTGCATTTGGAGTGAATCCGCCAAGACCATCGGCAACGCCCATATTATCACTTTTATCACTGGGATATTCATAGACTAAAACTCTTGCAACATCCGGGTAAGGACCGTAGTTTACAACACCCCAGTAAATTTCTGGTCTTCCATCTTTATCTAAATCGCCCCAAGTTAAAGCCGGCCATGTATTTTGTTTCTCAAGAGGAGCAGTGGCAGTCCAAACTTCATCCCATTTACCTGTTATTGGATTTAGTTCAAATTTGTAAATGCGTGGAATCAATTCGTCAGGACGATCATTTGCGTTTGTATTAACGGCGTATATTTCCGGTCTTTTGTCACCGTCAAAATCAACACCGGCAATAACGTTGCCAAAGCCGCCAACTTCAACTCCGGATTTTTCTTTTATCTCCGCCGTGCGGGTTAACAATTGAGCTTGAATCTGAACCATAAATAGTAACGAGAAAAAGATAACACTGTAAGAGTATCTTTTCATTAAAGCCTCCTATGTTTTTAAGATATGATTGATTTGTAGAATTAATTTCTTGGTTGAAATTAGTGCCCTAATATTAGAAACAAAGTGAGAGAATAACATGGTTGTTCTTTTGTCTTCTAACTAATAGGAAATTAGAATAATATAGTTACCATCACACTACCCGAATGGGTTGTTATTTTCTACGAATACTTTAGCTAACAAATTAAGCTGCTAAAAATATTTTGCCTTTACTACTTAGCTAATTTCAATAAGTTGCCTCATTCATTTACAAGCTAATGATTTCGATATTTAAAAACAATCTCCGCACAAGTGGTAGTAGTAGAATTTAATTGCCCAATAGTGTAGTGACTATTCCTCAAAACCGATATTGAAATGAGTATAGATGTTCTATATATCGTCCCTAAAGGTGGTGTCGCATAATTAATTATTTATTCACCTACGCAAGAATGAATATCTTTTCTTTGTGATTCTCTGTATTTGCTCTGTGTTTCTTTGTGATATTTCTATTTTTTTTACACAGAATGCCACAGAGGAGTCACTGAGTTACACAGAGATAAAATTTTTTACGTAAGGTGAGTTATTTAATCAGAAATAGCCCGCGGAT
>CAZEDR010000084.1:0-12057 GCA_964510975.1 uncultured Melioribacter sp.
GGATCGAAATGATAGCCGAGCGAGCGGACAAATCTTGCAAACTCTGTAATTTTTTCTTTATCCGGCAAATCGTGTATTCTATAAACAAATGGAACAATAATTTTGTTCTGTTTCGGCTGAACATGTTCCGCAACAATTTGATTAGCAAGAAGCATTAGCTCTTCAATCAAATTATGGCTTTCGCGAACCTCCTTAATTTTAATTTCAACCGGAGTTCCGTTTTTATCCAACGTAAAGACAACCTCAGGAGAGAAAAAGTTTATACTGCCTTTTTTCATTCTCTTAGCGCGAAGCGTTTTAGAGATTTTATTTAAGAGAGTAATCTCATACGAAAAATCGCCAATACCGGTTTCAATAATTTCTTGAACTTCTTCGTACGTAAATCTTCGCTTACTGTTTATCACAGATTTTTCAATTTGATAGTCTACAACTTTAGCAAGCTTTGTTAATTCTACGAATACAGAATATGTTAACCGGTCTTCATTAGGCACTAATGAACAAATCTTGTTGGAAAGATTTTCCGGAAGCATTGGTATTACTTTGCCAACAAGGTAAACACTTGTCCCACGGTTTAACGCTTCTTCATAAATTGAAGTTCCCGGCTGAACATAGTGACTTACATCCGCAATGTGAATTCCAACTCTGTAGTTTCCATTATCAAGAATATCCACGGAAACCGCATCGTCAAAATCCTTCGCATCTTCGGGATCAATTGTGATAATTGTTTTCTTGCGAAGATCAGTTCTTTTCTTGATTTCTGCGGCTGGAATAGTATTGCTGATCTCATCTGCTTCTTTTAATACAGATTTGGAGAATTTATAATCAATGTTAAACTCGTGGGCAATAGAAGCAATTTCAGCATCGTAACTTCCGGATTTACCTAGAACTTCTTTAACAATTCCTTCCGGATTTAAACTCTTCGTTTTCCAAACAATATCAGTTATCGCAACTTTATCGCCAACTTTTGCTCCGTGAAGGTTCTCGTTGCTAATGTGAATTTCACGGTGAATTTTGTCATCATCGGCTGCAAGGAAGAATGATGATTTATTTTTCTTCAGTGTGCCAACAATTTCTTTTCTTCCGCGTTCAATAATATTTACAATCTTACCTTCTATGTTTTTGCCCCGTTTTGCATCTATAAGCTCAACCTCTACTATATCTCCGTCAAGCGAAATATTTAAATTCTTTCCGGCAATAAATACATCCTTGAGATTTCCTTCTTTAAGTGTTACAAAGCCAAAATCTCCATCCTTAACAACTTGAAGAGTCCCGATTAATTTATCCGAAGTAGCACGCACAAGTTGATATCGCTTGCCTTGTCTTTCCAAAAAACCTTCTTCCGTCAGTTTGAATAGAAAATGTTTTAATTCCGCATACGCATGTTCGTCAGTTAGCGTAAGCTTTTTAGCAATCTCTTTGGCTTTAACGTTCATGCCGGGATTTTTACTAAACAATGCTTTCAATTCTTTTTTCATCAGAACTCGAATTTATATTTAAGCGCCATTTCTAAAATTTTATTATCAAGACCGTATGTTTTTATAATGGGGTCTTTTCTTTCGAAACGCACTTTTAGATTTGTTGGATAGAATCTGTATTCCAACATTAAATTTGCATTACTCGGATTCGAGAAAGTCTCCGTGGTTCCTCCAAATGAATAACTGAAATTATCGTATCTGCCGGAAAGGCTAAACTTAGTTTTTTCACCGGAAGAATTTATTGAGATATTGTTAATTAAATCGCCGACTGCTGAGTTTACGAAACTTGTAAGTACAGTCCCCAGAAATGAAGTAGCAGTACTTCCTATTGCGTTTTGTGTCTCTCCGGCAACCACGGCTTTATCTTGTGCAGTTAAATCATCCTTAAACTTGCCCATAATAATAAATGAAAACGCATCTGCATAATCGTAACGAGTGTCTCTTACGTTGTTTTGAATATTTCTCGCTCCGATGTAAACGCTAAGCGCGTTTTGATCGCTGGCAAGATTCTTCCCGAGTTCGCTTAGCGGTCCTTTAATTTTAATTTTTACCGCAACTTCTTGTGGAGTTTGAGTTTCATCTCTTGGACTTATATAATCGGAAGTATAAGTAGCAGTAATATCCAAATAAGGATTTGTTACATCGCTTTCAAAACGTAGAAGACCAACCGCATCAAATGTTTTGAAGAATTCCAAGCGTGAACCGTTAAGAAGCTCAAAAGATCCTTGTGCTCGGTAAGCGTTGGCAATGCTTTCAAATTTCATTCCGCCGCGCATCTCAACTATAAGCTTCTGGTTGAGTGCTTGACCGAGAATAAATGTCAGTCTTGCATCCTTACCGGAGGTCAATCCAATCTCATAGTCGAAATCAAATTTCTTTTCACTCGATACTGCTATTTGCTGCTGCAATTCTTTTTCTTTTGCTAAAATGTTTTGAAAGCGAATTAACTCCCGGTCAATTTTTGTTGAATCAACAACAAATTCAATATTCAAATTTTTGTTTGCATTTACTGCTTCATCCCGACCGGTTGTATAAACCAGATCGGTTTTTTTCATCAGCATGTTACCTTTAAAATAGAACTTGTTTCCTTTGTTTGAAAGAAGCCAATCGCCATCTGTGCCTATCTGAAGATCGCCATAGAAGAATGGACTAACAGCTTGTGTTTGCTGACTCATAATTGCTATGTCGCCAAAGAAGCGAAGGTTAACATCTTTCATTGAGAAGCCATCAAACAAAATTGAACCGAGACCTTTAATTTCTCCGGGGAATTTGGTTCCGCCCGCGTTTGCAACAACAAGGCTGTCAACCAAAAATCCCTTTTTTTCGAATTTTAATTTGCCGCCGCATTTGTATTTGAGATTATTGAAAGTCGATGTGAAATATGTGTCGGTCAGATTTACATATCCCGAATAAACCGGATCGGCAAATGTTCCGCTGATATTTACATCTGCTTTTAATATTCCTTCTTGATCAACTACTCCCGGAATAATTTTGCCAAGCTGGTTCAGATTAAATTTGTCGGAAGTAAATTTCATGCTAAACGGTTCGTTACGAAGAAATCTTTCTTTGACAGAACCAAAACTCAAATCGATTGCGAAGATTCCATCGAATAAGAAAAGAGGCTTCTGTTCATTTGCATTAGCATCAAGGAAAGCAAAGTTTGTGATCATTTTTTTGTCGGCATATTTCATGTAGCCTTGAATGTTGCCGAGTTTGTTTTTGTTCAGCTCCAGATTTTTTGCGTAGAATGTAAAATCAATTAAAGGATTTGCGAATTTGCCTTCTATCTTTCCTTGAATTGAGCCATTGGCAATTAGGCCCGTATTCTTTAACCCGAATGCGTAGCGGTCGATTATTCCACCGGAAATTCGTGATCCGGTGATTTCCAGTGATTGATCTCCTGTGTTTTGAATTATACCGCTAGCCGAAATTACTGATGTATCGTTCTGCACTTTACAATCAACAATTTTAAAATAGTTCGGATTGAAATATGCATTTATTGTGTCTTTGTTAGTCCATTCAATGCCATCATAGTTAACATTCAAACTGCTGATTTTGAATTGCTGTTCCTTAGGAGTCATTAAAATGATTCCTTCACCTTCCGCAATTATCATATCATCATAATTAGCAGATGCGCTAAAAATCAATTTGCTTCCATTAAAAACGATATCTGCGTTTAAGCCTTTGATGTTACTGCCGGTGTATAATCGTTTCCCGGAGATTGATGCTGAGCCAAATAACTGATCGAATGAGTTTGATCTGTTGTCTCTTGTAAAATTAAAATCGGCAACAAAATCGGAAAGATAAATTGTTGTATTCTTTTCCATCATAACAAGCTGTTCTAAATCAAGCTCAGCTGATACGGAAAAGTTTGGCGCTTTGTTGGAGAAACTTCCCCTTCCGCTTCCTTTTATTGTAAGCTGTTCATTCTCCATCAGTAGCGCAACAAGCTCAAAATCCTTGAACTTAAATTCGTAGTCGAATTTTAATTCTTCGTTTACTACTTGTGGGATTGGTGCAGCAATTGTATCTCGAAAAACTGGCACATTCACAACTGAAAGAGGATTGAGCTCTTTTAGTTTGTTTGAAATAATTTCTGTAATTGTCTGAGATTCGTAAACGATCAAATCAATAGCTTTGGAAAGGGGAAACTGTCCATCAATTTTGAAATCAACAAAATCGGATGAAAGAAAGATCTCTCTGTTCAAAGAATCCTTTGTGAATTTAGCTTCTACGATTGAAGAGTTAATCCACTTGTCTTGAAAATATGAAGAGTCAATTCCAAAGGATAATGTAGCATTAAGATCATCCGGATTTAAACTCTTTCCTTCCAAACTAAAATACAGATTCAACTCACTGCGATATTTGTCATCATCCATAAAGCGGCCAAGATTTAAATTCTTTGCATCGCCAATGAAACTGTAACTTGGAATAGTGTCTTTATCATAAACTAAGGAGCCGGTGATAATGGATTTCGCTTTTTCTGCGTCAACATTTATTGATAAGTCTATCTCTCTGTTCTTTGCGTGAGATTCAACATCTAGCCGATCAATGGTGATATTGTTTAAAGCAGTATTGTAGACATTAAGTTTGAGATCGGCCGCCAAATCCATTGGAGAAGTGCCTTGTCCCGCGATGCTGCCTTTCACATTTAGTATTGTAGGGAAACCTACCAACGCTGCAAGATTCAAATTCTCAGATGCAAATTTTATGTCGTATGTCATTGGCTCGGCAGAAACATTCATCATGCCTTCGCCTTCAATTCTACCTTCATCAACATTACCAACAAATTTTGTTTTGAAGTTTGTTGGCTCGCCTTCATACTCAACATTAACATCGGTTAAAACCATTTTTGCATATTCGGGTAGTTTTAGATTAGGTAGAAGCAGATTGATGTCTTTGTAATTAATATCCGTATTAACAATGCTGGCTTTTATATAAAGCTTAGATGGAACATTGAGATTCAGCACTTGTCCGCTAAAATCGAAATGAGTGTCCCGGTAATCAAGTTTTGCTCTGTCGATATTAAACGCACCGAATTTGCCTCTTGCTCTTAGTTCAAACTCCGGTCGACCTTTAAGTATTTCTGTTGCGTCGAAGAAAGAGGAAAGGTCATCGAAATTAAATGGAGAAGCTTTTGCATCGATTGTAACCGGATAATCTCTAAAATCTCGAAGATCGGCGCCGCTAAACAAATTTAGACTATCAACGCGTGCGTTTATTTTTATTTCGCTGCTATCGGTCAGAAAATAAAACTTGTTAACGCTTGCAAAATCTTTTGTAATTGCAAACTCACCGGAAATGTAGCGTAAATTAAACCGTGTAAGATTTGGCTTAAATGAAAGTTCTTTTAGTATAAGTAAGTAATTCTGGTTTTCTATATCAGCGAATGCTTCCGCTTGAAAATTTAGTTCCTTTATATATAAGTCTTCGGTGTTAAGTGTCTTGTAAATCTGTTTCGAACCGCGATTCGCAAAAGTCTGCCTGGTTAAAGAAATATTTCTCAACTCAATATCGGGTGCTTGAATTATAAAAGAGAAAGTAGATTTGCTTGTGTCTTCCGGAGTAGGTTTTACAAGTTTTTCGTAATTCCATTTCCCATCTTTATCTTGCAGCATGTTGATGTTAACATCTTGCAGTAGAATTTTTCTTATGTGAATTTTCTTTAACAGAAGCTGTACGGGGCTGGTTTTTACTTCTACATTCTTTGCCCAAAGTAGAGTATCGTTATCAATAACTATGGAAGTATTACGGAGATAGATTGAAGTAAGCAGCGTTCCATCAATTTTCTCAATGTTAAGTTTGCCGTTAAGTTCTTCATTTGCCAGCGTAATAACTTTTTCTCTTAAGTACTCGCGGAATGTCTTTGTTTGTGTAAATCCGAGAACTAAAAGAACTATGATTAAAAGGACTAGAAAAATCGAAATGAATGTGTTGATGATTTTACGGAACACACTTCTCTTGAATCCGAATTTCTTATCGGATTCGGGTGCTGGAATAACTTTCGGCGTAGTTGAAGAATTCTCCGAAAGATTCTTTTCTTCCGGCTGCTCGCTTCCGTTCTCTGCGTTATTTAATTCTTGATCAGACATTATTCCTTATACTTTTCAAGAACCGCTTTGATGATGTTAGTAGTTGAAGTTTGGGTTACAAACTTTATTGTTTCTACTGAACCGCCGTTAGCTGCAACAATATCAGCTCCAACAATTTTATCTTTCGACCAGTCGGCTCCTTTAACCAGAACATCCGGAATTAATTTATTGATAACTTCGTGAGGAGTATCTTCTTCGAAAGTCAACCGGTTTAAGCGAAGAAATAATAAATGCACGTTCTTGCTGAGGAACAACCGGGCGTAACGCTCCTTTAATTCTTTTCACACTTGCATCGGAATTAACACCAACAATCAATACATCGCCAAGTTCTCTGGCTTTAGAAAGATAATCAACGTGTCCGGCATGGAGAATATCAAAAACTCCATTTGTGAAAACGACTTTTTTATTCTTTGCTTTTAATTCATTGCGAATCAAACAAAGTTCTTCAATATTTTTTACAAAGTTCATATTAATTCTTCTTTAACCGCATTAAATAAAACAGTGAGATCAATTGGGACTATTCCGACTTCCTGGCAGACCAAACCGCCGGCATAATTCGCAAGATAAGCAGCATCGTAAATATCGGCCCCGGCAGTTAGCGCGATTGTGAGTGTAGAAATTACAGTATCGCCCGCGCCGGAAACATCAGCAACTTTTCTAGCTTTAGTTGGAACAAGGCGTTCGATTTTCCCTTTTTCAAATAATGCTATGCCTCCTTCACCTAAAGTAAGCAGCGCGTATTTACATTCTAAATTCTCTAATAGTTTGTTTCCGGCAATTGTGATCTCTTCGGTTGATTTTATTTTTGTTCCCAAAGCATCTTCAGTTTCTTTTCTGTTAGGTTTGAATACGGTAACATTTTTATAAGTAAAGAAATTGTTGAACTTAGGATCGACGGTAACAATCTTTTTATTCTCATTTGCAAGAGCAATGATTTTTTCGATTAAACTTTTTGTGAGAACGCCTTTGTTGTAATCTTGTAAAATTATCGCATCAAGTTGTTTCATCTCTTTTTTTAGAAAGAGAAGAATCTTCTTTTCTGTATTGCTCGAAATTGGAGAAGTTTTCTCCTTATCAATTCTAACGACATGCTGACTGTTTGCAATCACTCTTGTCTTAGCTGTTGTTGGGCGCTTACCATCGATAATAATTCCGGAATCAGTTATACCAACATTCTTCATCAACTTCTTAAGTAATTTTCCATCGTTATCATTGCCAATAATTCCAATCGGTAATGGAATTCCTCCCAGAGTTTTAATGTTGTATGCAACATTCATCGCGCCGCCAAAGCGTGCAAATTCGTCATCAACTTCAACAACGGGAACCGGAGCTTCCGGAGAAATTCTGCTTACAACACCCTGGAAGTAACAATCAAGCATCATATCGCCAATAACGGCAATACGTTTACCAACAAAATTATTTTTTAAGTTGTTTAACTTTCTAAGAGAAGTGTTAATCATTTTTACCTCTTTTGAGTAACGCTCTGGATTCCGCTCCACTGAGCAAGCTTATTAAAGAAATTAATTTTTATTAAACCGTTTTCAGTTCCAAGCCAAAGGTTTACTCCGTCAAAATAAATTGAATAAATAGTTCTTGGAATTCTATCATCGCGTATTGGTGTAATTTGGTTATTTACTCGATTAATCAAAACCAAGCCGCGCCCAAATGTTTCTTTTGTTGAACTTCCGAATTGATATAACGAAGCCCAAATGTAATTACCGGTGCGTTCCAAATCATATACGCCATTGCCGGGTAAACCTTTCGATGCATCAAGTCCGAGCCATTCTGTTTTATAATCGAAGCGGTATAATCCGCCAACATTAAAATCCGGGCGCTCTGGAGTTACAAATTCATCCAAACCAAACCAAATATAGTCACGTTCGGTTAAAATTGTATTTACAGAAACTTGTTCCCCTTCTCCGTTAAAAGAATTGTTGCGTATATCGTAAAATCTTCTTGCATCCTTGTTATTAAAATCCTTTGCCTTATCATAACGATGAACACCAGCCTCAGTTCCAAACCAAACATATTTCTTTTCAACACGAATAGATTTTATTGTGTTAGTCTTCTCGTTGTTCCGAATTGTAAGATCGTAATCTGTATATCGTCTAGCAGAGACATCAAATTTGGTCAAGTACTTAAATCTCCCAATCCACACAATATTTTCATCCTCGTCGTATGCAATCGAACGAATCCAGTTTGCTAATTGTCCGCCAAGAGCAAATTTTCTTTTTGTCCAGTTTCCGGTTTTCTTATCTAAGATGAAAAGTCCATCAGTTGAACCGGCCCAAACAAAATCTTCGCTAGCGGCTATGCAGTAGAAAAGATCAAGCGAAATATTTCCCTTCTGAGTGGAATATTGTTCCCACTTATTGGTTGAAGGTGAATAAGAAATAATTCCATGTCCGTTTGTAGCGAACCATAAATTACTTCCATCATTAGTAATATCCATTACCTGAGCAGATTCTAAATAGAACTCAAGATCCTTGTGCTCCTGTGCGGTAATTGAATAACTAAGCAGAATAAAAAGTGAAAATAGTTTTCGCATTTGTCTCTATTGAATTTAATAATTCACTGAAGTTACGCACTTTGTGATTTCTTAGTGTCTCTGTGACTTTGTGGCAAAAGAAAGACTAAGAAATGAAGCCACAAAAGCACTAAGTCACCAAGTTTCACTAAGGAAAATTCATGAAATTCAACTTATGCGTAACTTCAGTAATTCATCTGAATTTGCAACTAAATTTAATCCAAAAAAATCATTTAAAATGCTTTTTTTGCCGTAGGCCGCTTGTAATACTTTTATAAAAATAAAGATTTACACCGGGATTAACCCCGCAAGCTGTGCAAGTATAAAATTTTTTTTACGAAATATCAGTTCAATTAGAAAGTGTTTTTCTTACTTAAAAGATTAGTCTTGGGGCTGAAAGCAAATTTTCTCTCAAGAAAATTTGGGTTAATACATTAAGTAAGAAGGGAAGGAAGTGATTTTCGTTCTACACTGTTAAATAATTATTTCTTTTCGCACTAGCTCAATTTGCCACTCTTGCTCAAAACCTTTAATTAGGCACTCTTTCAAACGATCATAATCAATCTTAGTGTTAAGTATGGTTTCAATTTCGGTGGTTTTGGAGCTTAGTTCAGCACGCAAAAGTTCTTTTGAACTTTCGTCGGTGTTCAAATACTCTGCAAGTTTTTTATGAAACGTTCCGCAAAGAATTGAGCCATGCTGAAGAATTGTATTGTTCAGCTTTCTCTGTGCACTGCCGATTAATTTTCTCCCGCCAAATTTCACTTCATTCTTGGCTGTAGACGCAAAGCATAATACTCCGCTTGGCTCTTCCAACAACTTGGGAAAGTTAGGCTGAACACTTTCCAGCTCGGATTTCGCTAGTAGTGGATGATATAAATCTAATCCACGGATTAAAGCGTTAGAAATTATTGAGTAAACTTCTTTTGGAGAATATTGATAGTTTAAGGGTAGGACAACTGAGTAGGTCCATTCTTCAGCATGTAGAATTGCGCGTCCGCCTGTTGGCCTTTTTACAACATCAATCCCATCAGATTTAGTTTTGGCAAGATTAATATCTTCAAATGATTGATTTGCGCCGAGGGATATGCAATATGGTTGCCAACGATAGAGTCGAAAATAAGCGTTGTTGCTTGTACAGTTTTTAGCAAGTTCAAGATCAAAATTCATATTGAACTCGCCGCTGTTAAAATCTGAATCTATAAAATGCCAAATCATTTACGAACTATACCGCGAGTTGCCTTAGCAATAAAATCAAGAATGTTTTTAACTACTTCGTGATGACCAAGCTCTTTAGCAATTTTTTCTTTTGCTTGAGAGAAAAGTAACCCGGAGAGATAAAGAATTCTGTAAGCTTCCTTAATTGCTTCAAGTTGTTCCGGCGTAAAACCTCTGCGGCGCAAACCGATTTTGTTTATTCCTTCAAATCGCGCCGGCACACCTTGCACCATCATAAAAGGGGGAACATCGGCGGTAACTTTAGAGTTTGTTCCAATCATTGCATGCGCGCCCACCTTTGTAAACTGATGAATGCCGGCAAGTCCGCCAACTATTACTTGATTGTCAATCTCACAATGTCCGCCAATTTGAACACCATTTGCGAGGATGATGTTATTGCCGAGAGCGCAATCGTGTGCTACGTGAGTGTAAGCCATCAGTAAACAATTTTTTCCAATAGCGGATTTTCCCGTTGCGTGTGTACCTCGGTGAAGTGTAACAAACTCTCTAATCTGGGTTTCATCACCGATGTAGAAATAAGTTACTTCATTGCCGAACTTCAAATCTTGCGGAGTGTTTGCAACTACAGCTCCTTGATAAATACGAACACGATTACCTAGGCGTGCGCCATCATATAACACAACGTGCGAATCAATAATTGATCCATCACCGACTTCAACATCATCATGGATTATAGAGAATGGACCAACTTTAACATCGGTTCCCAGTTTTGCCTTAGGGCTAACAATTGCGGCTGGATGAATTTCTACCATATAATTTCTTTTATTCTTTAGGTTTGTTTTCTTTTGGAACCATAGCAGCCATAAAATCTGCTTCGGCAACTAAATTACCATCAACATAAGCTGATCCTTTAAGCGAGAAATACTTTCCACCCTTAACACTTACTAATTCAGCTTCAAGTGTAATTTGATCCCCCGGAACAACGGGTTTTCTAAACTTCGCATTGTTTATTGTCATAAAATAAACGAGATGATTTTCCGGATCGAGGTAAGAGTTGAGCAACAAAATTCCACTAACCTGAGCCATTGCCTCAACAATTAAAACACCCGGCATTACTGGTTGACCCGGAAAATGTCCGTTAAAGAATGGTTCGTTGATTGTGACGTTTTTAATTCCAATAACTTTCTTATCCATATCCAGATGAATAATTTTATCGACAAGAAGGAAGGGGTATCGGTGAGGAAGAATTCTCTGAATCGCGTTAATGTCGAAAACCAATCCTTCTTTCTTTACAAACTGAAATTTCTTTACAAGCTTTTTCTGTTGATATAACTGGCGGATTTTCTTGGCAAACTCTACATTGGCTTTGTGCCCGGGACGTGCGGCAAGTATTTGCGCTTTGATAGGAACGCCAACCAAAGCTAAATCTCCAACCATGTCTAAGAGTTTATGTCTTACTGGTTCATTTCTGTAACGTAGTTTGTTATTATCCAGATAACCGTTAATTACTGTTAGATCATGATCAAGATTCAATTTCTCTTTTAATCTTCCTAAGTCTTCATCATTTATCTCATGGTCGACAATTACAACAGCGTTGTCAATGTTGCCGCCTTTAATCAATCCTTGGTCAGCCAACATTTCAACTTCGCTCAAGAAACAAAAAGTTCTCGCTGGAGCGAATTCAGTTACATATTCTTTTTCCAGATCGAACAAGCCGGTGTGCTGGCTTCCCAACGCCGGGTTTTCATAATCAACCATTATAGAAATTCTGTAGCTGTCTAGGGGTAGGGCAACGATATCAATCTTGTTTTCTTCATCATGAAAACTTACTGTTTGATCAATAACAAGATAATCTTTTGGGGTTTCTTGAGTAACAAAGCCGGCATCCATTAATTTTTCAACGTAAGGCATTGCACTGCCGTCGCCTATTGGAGGTTCGATTCCGTCTAATTCAATTATAATATTGTCTATTTGTAAACCGTAAACTGCAGAAAGTACATGTTCAACTGTGTAAACTTTTGCTTCACCCAAACCAATGGTGGTGCCGCGGGAAATGTCAACAACGTAATCGGTGTTAGCCGGAATTTCCGGTCTTCCGCCGATGTCTGTTCTAATAAACTTTATTCCGTAATTATCCGGTGCCGGTTTGAATGTCATTGTGCAAGATGTTCCGGTATGTAAACCAATGCCGGAAATTGAAACATCTTTGGCAATTGTTCTTTGGAGCTCGAGCATCTATAGCCTTTAATTTTTTTCTGAAAATTTTGCTTCCAAAGATGCGATT
>CAZEDR010000085.1:0-11962 GCA_964510975.1 uncultured Melioribacter sp.
AATGAAAACAGATCGCTGAGAGCTACTTCACTTCCTTCTTAAAATACTCCAAAGTAATTTTTAATCCTTCTTCCCTATCAACTTTTGGCTCCCAGCCTAAAATATTTTTTGCTCGAGTTATATCTGGCTGCCGAACCTTTGGATCATCAACTGGCAACTCTTGATAAATTAATTTCGACTTTGAACCTGTTAGTTTAATTACTTCCTTTGCAAAATCTTCAATTGTAATTTCGTTTGGATTGCCAATGTTAACCGGCATTGGTTCATTAGATAGAAGTAACTTATAAATTCCGTCAATCAAATCGCTGACAAAACAGAAACTTCTGGTCTGCTTACCGTCACCAAAAATTGTTAGGTCTTCACCCTTGAGTGCTTGAGAGATAAAAGCTGGAAGTGCGCGTCCATCATCTAATCTCATACGTGGGCCGTAAGTATTGAAGATTCTAACAATGCGTGTTTCAAGTCCGTGGTAGCGGTGATAGGCCATTGTCATTGCTTCGGCAAACCGCTTTGCTTCATCATACACACCACGCGGACCAACCGGATTTACATTTCCCCAATAATCTTCTTGCTGAGGATGAATGAGAGGATCACCATAAACTTCGGAGGTTGATGCAATCAAAAATCTCGCGTTCTTTTCTTTGGCTAGACCGAGAGCCTTATGAGTTCCGAGTGAGCCAACTTTTAGAGTCTGGATTGGAAACTTCAAATAATCAATAGGACTAGCCGGCGAGGCAAAGTGAAGAATGTAGTCTACTCTGCCCGGAATGTGTATGAAATTTGTAACATCGAATTTGATAAACTGAAAGTTCGGGTTGCCAAAAAGATGCTCAATGTTCTCGATCCTTCCGGTGAGAAAATTGTCAATACATATAACCGAAATATTTTCTGCAATTAATCTATCACATAAATGCGAACCTAAAAACCCGGCACCGCCGGTTACAACAGCAACTTTCTTCATCATCAAACTTTTAACTTACTTTTTTTCGATTGCCCATCTTTCGGTCTGGAGTAATAGTAGTAATACTTGTAATATGAACCATAACCACTTCTATAAGTAAAGTTGTTTAGAACAATTCCAATGAATGAGCCTTGTTCATGATTAAGCAACTCAACAGCTTTCTCCATCAATTCCATTTCGGTGTTGTTTGCTGAAACTACTAATACAGTTGCATCAACAATGCTGGACAGAATTTCTGAATCCGTTACAGCAATAACCGGCGGCGAATCGACTATGATATAATCATACATCGTTTTTAGTTTTTCAATAAAAGCTTCCATCTGAGTAGAGCTTAAAATTTCAGAAGGATTTGGCGGGATGGTACCGGCAGTAATATAATCAAGATTGGCTAGTTCACTTTTTCTTACAACTTCATCAAAGCTAGCTTGTCCAAAGAAATAATCTGTAAATCCGGGATACCGCTTAGCATTGAAAACAGAGTGCAAACGAGGCTTTCTTAAATCGGCATCAAGAATAATTGTCTTAAAATTTGCTTGTGCAAAGCTGCCTGCTAAGTTTACTGTTGTTGTGGTTTTACCTTCACCGGAAGTTGGAGAAGTGACTAATAAAACTTTTAGTGCTTCTTTGTCAAGTTTGGAAAACTTAATTCTTGTACGTAGAGCACGGTAAGCTTCACTTGCACTTGCATCGGGTTTTCTTGCCACAACAAACTCAAAATCTTTAATACCACTTTCAAGACCTTCAATTTGAGGAATCCATGCCAGAATATTTAAGTTCTTATTCTGAATATCTTCTGGAGTTTTAACTGTATTGTCTAGGTAATTACGAATAAAGGCGAAACCAATTCCCATACCAATACCAAGAACTAGTCCAATAACAACAATTAGCATTCGATTTGGCTTTGCCGGTTTTGCTGGAAGAAGTCCCTCATCGATAATCAAAACGTTTCCGGGAACCGATTGTTCACTAATGATAGCTTCTTGGTAACGCTCTTCAACCTGAAGATATAATTTTTCGTAAGCTGATTTTTCTCTTTCCAATCTTGCAACATCAGTAGCGGTAGTTGGCAACGAACTTAGCTTTCTATCATAGTCACCACCAATTTCATTTAGCTTTCTGTAAGAAGAATTAAGAGATTGATATTTAATCTCTTCTTCTAGCACCTTTGAAGTAAGCGTTTTTATCTCTTCTGGTGTTGCGGCAAGTACACTGTTCTTGTAGATAGATAATTGATTTTTTAATCTAGATTCAATATCACTAATCTTGACATCGCTCTCTTTAACTAACTTAGAATTTGGACCGGCGTCTTTCATCGCCATATCACGTTTAGTTTTCGCATTAGCTAAATCGTCTTGCATTCTCTTAATATATGGTTCGGTTGCAAGGTTATCTATATAATTTTGAATTTCCGGATTTCTTTTCTTGAGTTCTTCCTTGTACTGCGTCAAATTTCTTTCCGTCATAGTTAAATCAATTTTTGTAAGATTCAACTTAGCCTGTATATCGGAAGACTGGTCAATAAGTGACCTAGCTTGTTCGGGAAGTTCAACAATACCTCTTTGCTCTTTATAGTTTTTTAATGTCTCTTCAACACTAATAAGTTCGGATTGCTTTTCATCTCGTTGTGTAGCCAAGAAATTTTTTACTCTAGTCAATTGCTCTCTATTATATGAAAGGTTAATCCCTTTATAGGAATCAGCATAGCAATTCACAATCATTGATGCTTCCAGAGGAGATGGAGATTCAACGGAAATTTCGACTATATCTAAACCACGCTTTTGATCGATAGAAACTTTAGATGGAAGCATAGCCACAATCTGAGCAACTGTTTTTAGTCTAAACTTACCTTGCTTAAGTTCGGATGGGTCATCAAAGATCATATAATACTTATTCTTCGAAGGTGAAATATTAAAACTATCCAATAAAGCATTGGCAACTTTTGATCTTAGTTTGTAACTCTTAAGGATTTCAATTTCATTGGCAATAAATCTGTCACTACCAAAATCTTGAAATTCCGGTAATAAAGAACCAGAAAGTACAGACCCTTGTGGCTTTGAAAGTTTTAATACAGTAGTGGACTTATATATATCTGGAGCGTTAACAGCATATATTATTGCCACCAACAATCCGGTTAAAGCTATCAAAAATATTGGAACGAAATTTAGCTTAACTAAATTTATGTAGTCTCTTAAGGTGTGAGTTTCTTGAACGTGTGGTTGAACGGCTGCTTTATTCACAATTGCTCCTACTACCCTTTAATGATGTTTAATGCTAATATTGATAATGAGATGAGCATACTAATAACTGACATCCATATTGAAAAGTGATCTCTAAAATATAATTTAGGTTCTCCCGGCATCACTAGAACATCACCTGCATCAAGTTTTGGGACCTTCCTATATCTATTCTGCAATTTAGATTCATACATAACATCATTAAAACTAAACTTAATCATTTGCTGGGTAGAATCTTCAAGAACTCGTACAACTCTTATATCTTCCAAGTCAGCACCTTCAACAGGACCACCAGCGAAAGATATCAGATCGCTTATATCCGTATTAATTGGGATTTTATATTTACCCGGGTATCTGACCCATCCCCAAACAGAAACAGTGATATTCACAGTTTCAGGATCTGACAGATCGAAAAATCCGCTTTGCTGAAAAGTCCGAACTCCGGAGGATCCTAAATCATAACCTTTAGATTGAGCAAAACTTACATTGACTATTATAAATAGTAATAAGATGGAAATTCTTTTCATTAAACAACTCCATTGGTGAAGATTAATTTTTTAGCTTTTTTATTTCGCGTGAAGATAAATAACTGCCCACAATTCCTAATGAGATGCTAATCACAATAATAGTAGCATTTATTATTAAATAATAACGGTCGAATTTAAGATTTTTTAGAGCGGCAGTCAATAAAACCAAAGTTAAATTAAGTAGAAGAGAACATATTATTGCAGAAACAACCCCTATAATAAAACCATTAAGTATTATAGGAATTCTTATGCTTCCAACTTTTCCGCCAACCAACCTCATAGTCTTAAATAGATTCGCATTCTGTTTAATTAACAACTTATTATTACTATATACTAGATAAATAGAGAGCATCACTAAAAGGATGGCTAATGGGTAGAAAAAGTACTGAATCATTTTTAGTGTTTTTAAAAGTTTGAATGTGGTCTGATAATCATAAATAACATCCTCAATTCCATTTATTTGTTTAATGCGAGAGGCAAGCAATTCAACAGAACTGCCATCTACCTGGGCTAACTTTAATGATACCTTAAATGAATTTGGAAGCGGGTTTTCATCAAGTACTTCTCTAAAATTCTCACCGGTTTCGAGTATGAATTTACTACTGGCTGTTTCACTGTTAATATATTCGGCAGATTTAACTTGGTGGATCTTCTGCAATTCTACTTTTATTGAATCAATTTTCTGATCAGATAGATTTGGATTTAAGAATACATTGAGTTTAATACCGGACTTTATATTGCTATCTAATTCTTGTACTCCTATCACAATAAATAGTGAAGCAATCGTAACAAATACAGCTAATGATGTTACGAAAATCAGCACAACGGAGTTGTAACCGCTTTTTCTAAATAATCTTAATGCTTCAGTTAAATAGAATGTAATCATACACCTTAAAAATTAGATTCATCAATCCAGTGAATTATCTTCCATTTTCCATCATCGTTTTTTCCCATCGTTAAGTTCACTTTACCGTCTATAAAGATAATGTCTGTTGGATTAAAAGTAATGGTTAAATTAAAACTCCTTACAATTCTTGTGGAATCAGAAGTCATGGTAATTATGTTATTCCAAGTTAGATCGAGCCTCTGAGTATTTTGGAAGAGTCCATTAGTCACTCTCATATCTTCATCGCGCCCCCAGCTTGCATCAACTCCTAAATCATAATCCCGGTAACTGAACGTAAAATTATTGTTAAGCAATTGGCTATAAATTAATGTATCCTTAAAAGTATAAGCATATTGAAAATTTTGAAAAACGCCTTGCACTGAAGATTGATCGCTTATTAAACCGCTGCCCGATCCTAAAGTTTCATCCAATTCCGGTGCAAACGGGTTGCAACTGTATATTAAGCTAGCCAATCCCAGCATTATCAAAACCTTTTTAATAAAGCCTCCCTTTCAGGTCGCTCCAAGATTTTTGATTATTCTTACGAATGTCTTCCCAATTACCTATTACCCACTGATTTCTCTTATCAAGATAAATTTTAAATTGGGCAGAACCGCTGTACTCACCGGAGATTGATTGATCTTTAGTATTAACAACTAGAGTATAATCAAGCTGATAAACTGCACTATCGCCTAGTGGTGTACTGAACTGATTTGCCAGAGAAAGCGAAATCGATTTACCGGTAAGTGAAATAGTGTTTAGATTATTAAAATACTGCCGCTCTGCTTCGAGTCCCCAATTACTTAAAACCGGAAACTGAGCAAAAGCTCCGGCAGATGCAGTGAAATAATATTTCTTTAAACTATATGCTTGATCTGCAAAGCAGCCTAGATAATTATCTAAGACTTTATCTTCGATTGAAGACTTGAAGTTACTAAAGAGAATGTCGGGAGTAGTTGCCGGGATTTGTGTGGTGGAAGCTGTTGTTGGAAGTTCCGGGTCACGTGACGAAAAAAGATCGCATGAAGCAAGTGTAAATGCAAGCACTATGCTAAATAAGTATTTCATTTTTGCATTACTAGTATTAGTCTATTTGATTTCGATTCATCAAATCCATTACCCGTATAATCACCAAAAATATTTACACATTTGAACCCGATGTTACTGCAAAACGAGAGAATTTCCTCTTTAGAATAAAGTGCAACTGATTCGTAAAACTTAATCTCCTCTCCATTAGAAAGAACCTTAATTTCTTTAACAACTCTATTATTCGAAATTTCTCTTTTCTCGAAAATCGTTCCACCGGTAATTTCTTTTTTACTTTCGGCAACTAAATTCTTTCTAAGGACTTTCTCATTTAAGTAATCAAGCACGTAAAATCCACCTACATCAAGAAGATCGTAAGCTTGTTTAATAAACCTAAAATTCTCCTCATCCGAATTGAAGTAGCCAAAACTTGTAAAAAGATTTACAATCAAGTTAAATTTTGCTCTAAGCGGCACATTCCGAATATCGGAACAAAAAAACTTTGCCGAAAGTGATTTATTAATTGAGCTTTCAACAGCAATTCGAAGTAAAGTTTTACTTAGATCGAAACCAACAACATCAAAACCAAGCTCGCTAAAAACATTCGAGTGTCTTCCGGCACCGCACGCAGCATCTAATATTTTTGAGCCATGCAAAATATTTGTCGAGCTTAAGATTAAATGGCACAACTGTTTAGCATCTTCATCATTTCGATGCTGATAAACTGAAAGATAAAGTTCGGAACTGAACCAGTCTTTGTACCATTTGTTTATCACAGTTGGATTCGTCCAATAAATGCGCGGCCAATAGTAGCCGAATCTGCAAACTCAATATCGCCGCCAATCGGTAACCCGCGCGCTATCCGGGAAATCTTAACACTTGTTTCTTTAAGCATTCTACTTAAATATAACGATGTTGCGTCACCCTCAGCATTCGGATTTAACGCCAAAATAATTTCTCTTACCTCGTTATTCGAAATCCTAGTGAGTAATTCTTTTATTTTCAACCTATCGGCAGTTATTCCGGAAAGCGGATCTAACACACCGCCAAGAACATGATAAAGTCCATTGTACTCGTTTGTTTTTTCAATAGATATAACATCGCTCGCATCTTCTACAACACACATTATGGCTCGATCTCGTTTTGCGCTTTTACAAATGTCGCAAGTCTCTTCAACCGATATATTGAAACACTCATTGCAAAAGCGAATCTTATCTTTTAATTCACGAAGGGATAAAATAAGCGCTTCGACTGTTTCTCTATCATTTTTAAGTAGATGGATTGCTAATCGCTGTGCCGTTTTCTTTCCAATAGATGGTAGTTTACTTAGCTCATCAATAGCTTTTTGTAATGGTTCGGCAATAAGCACAGTTAAAACCCCGGAATGTTCATGCCTGGAGGAAGCATACCTTTAGTTAAGCTCGACATTTCATCTTCAGCCATTTTGCCGGCTTTCTGCAAAGCTTTATTTACAGCGGCAACTACAAGATCTTCCATCATTTCTTTATCGCTGTCTTTCATAACACTGTCGTCAATTGAGAGTGAAACCAATTCTTTTTTTCCATTTACGGTTGCTTTAACCATTCCGCCGCCACTTTCTTCTGTTACTAATTTATTTTCGAGTTCAGCTTGCACTTTTGCCATATCGGCTTGCATTTTCTGAACTTGTTTCATCATACTGCCCATATCCAGCTTCATTGTTCCTCCGGAAACTTTTAGGTTTGATTTATAGGATTGTAATTGATTTGTATTCTTTCTTTCTTAATGAAAAATTAGCAAAAAAAAGAATGACAAGAAATTAAAGAGAGAAAATATTACATTTGTGCCGTCTTTCAACAAATCTAAATCTCATAAATGGTTACAAAATACGGCTTAAATACATTTTTGATCTGCTCGGCTTTTGCTGTCGCACTTGTAATTATCGGCTTTTTAGTTAACAATGGATGGATTAAATATCCCTTATTTTTTGTTGGCATTGGTTTCTTCCTCTTTACTCTTAACTTTTTCCGCGATCCCGACAGAACTCCCCCATCCAGAGATGATGTTATAGTTTCACCGGCAGACGGCACGGTTATAATCATAAAAGATATTTTTGAAGAAGAATTTGTAAAAGACACCACTACACAGATTTCGATATTTATGTCTCCTCTGAATGTTCATGTTAATAGAATCCCTATTAGCGGGAACATTGGAATGAGAAAATACATAGAAGGTGATTATCTTATCGCTTCTTACGAGAAAGCCGATAAAAGAAACGAACGGACCGAGATTGGTATAGACAGCAAGCATGGTAAAATGATGTTTACACAAGTTGCCGGATTTGTTGCAAGAAGAATCGTTTGCCTACTTACCGAAAGTGAGTCTGTAAAGATGGGTAATAGATTCGGTATGATTAAATTTGGCAGCCGCTCCGATGTTTTCGCTCCTAAGAAATGGAAGTTAAAAGTTAAGATGGGCGATGAAGTTACTGCCGGTGAAACAATACTTTTTGAGTTAGATAAATGAGACAGAGTTTTTCCAAATCTATAATTGCAAATACCGTTACATGCCTCAATGTGTTTTGCGGATTTCTATCTTTACTCTACGCATCACAACACGACTTCCAGATGGCGGCAGTATTTATTTTCTGCGCCGCAATCTTTGATGCTTTTGATGGAATTGTAGCAAGGCTTTTAGGCACTTCTTCCCGCTTCGGAGTTGAACTTGATTCCCTTTCGGACGTCGTTAGTTTTGGTGCGGCTCCGGCTTTTCTTATTTACAAAGCATATGCTTATCAATTAGGTGTAGCCGGGATCGTACTTAGTTCTTTGCTTTTAATTTTTGGAGCGCTAAGATTAGCCCGCTTTAACATTTCAGTTGAAGATCTAAATTCTAAAGGTGATTTCTCCGGACTGCCGATTCCAATGTCTGCTATTACTGTGGCATTGCTCGTATTCTCTTTTCATAAAGATGGAGTAATGCAAACACCCTACAACTATCTCTCTATTCCAATTGTAATTGGGCTTTCGGCGTTGATGGTAAGCAAAATTAGATATAATGCCTTACCGAAAATGAAGGACAAAAATTTAAAACAAAAATTGTTGTACATAGTAATTTTAGTAATCGGTTTAGTGTTAACATTCTTATCCGATGGTGTAATTATATTTTATATTTTTCTTGGTATGGTACTGTTCGGTGTATTTCGCGCATTGTATTATCTTGTTGCCGGATCAAAAAATGAAATTGAAAACGAAATAAAAGTCTCGGAGAATTAAATTGTTTAAAGCGACTGTAATTGTTAAAAGACGCCCAAAGATAGTTGATCCCCAAGGGAAAGCAGTTGAACAAGGCGCAAAGCTTCTCGGATTCAACGATGTTAGAAAAACTCGTATTGGTAAATACATCGAATTTTTTGTTGATACGAAGGACCAATCTCTTGCTGAAAAAGAAGTAAAAGAATACAGCGAGAAGCTTCTTTCTAATCCGATAATGGAAGATTTTGAATTCACGCTGGAAGAGGTGAAATGAAACCGAAATTCGGCGTTGTAGTTTTTCCCGGTTCCAACTGCGATCATGACGCTTATTATGCAGTTAAAAAGGTTCTCGGTTACGAAGCAGAGTTTTTATGGCATAAAGAAAAAGAATTAAAAGGAAGTGATGTAATCATTCTTCCCGGCGGTTTTTCTTACGGAGATTATCTTAGAACCGGCGCAATTGCACAATTTTCCCCTATCATGGATTCGGTTTATTCATTCGCTGAAAAGGGCGGAATTGTTATTGGTATTTGCAACGGCTTTCAAATTTTGTTAGAGATTGGTTTACTGCCCGGAGTTATGATACAAAATGAATCATTAAAATTTGTTTGTAAGGATTCCTATCTCTCTGTTCAGAATAACGATTCAATTTTTACAAAAGGAATTGGAAAAGAAACAATCAAGATTCCAATTAAACATGGCGAAGGTAATTACTACACTGACGAAGATACATTAAAAGAATTGCAGTCTAATAATCAAATACTATTCAAGTATTGCACAAGCGAAGGCAAGATTGAGCCGGATGCAAATCCTAACGGTGCTTTGCTTAACATTGCCGGTATTATGAACATGAAAAAGAATGTGATGGGAATGATGCCTCATCCGGAAAATGCTTGCGATCCTATACTTTCGAAAACTGACGGCGCGTTGATTTTCAAATCTGTTGCAATGAATTTGTAAGTTCTATTTCTGATACTGTTGTTGGACTAAAGTCCAGTTTAGTTTATGCCCTTATAACCCCACGCTCTTGCCTCGCTGAATAACGCGAGTCGAAGCGGGTAAGCGCGGGGTTATAACAAGTAGCACAATACTTGGGCTTTAGCCCAAAAATAGTTAGTCGATTATAAAAAATATAAATAGAGGTAACGATGTTTGGTAACATAGGATCCATGGAAATAATTTTCATCGTTCTTGCAATTTTAATTCTCTTCGGTGCCAAGAAGATTCCAGAACTTGCGCAAGGTGTTGGCAAAGGAATGCGCGAATTCAAGAAAGCGCTTAACGACGTTCAAGAAGAAGTTAAGAACGCAGATAAACCAGAAGAAAAAAAATAATCCAATTTCTGTCGGATAAAATTTGCTCTCATACAAAAACCATTCGGAAAAGATTCGCTTAATTAAAGAAGGTAAATTATCTCTTACAGAGAATGTTTCCTTCTTTCTTGCTGCAATTGAGAAAAACAAGCACCTCAATGCATTTAATTTTGTTTTTAGTGAGAGTGCTGAAGAAGCTAAACTAATAGAAGAGAAAATTAAATCTGGCCAGCAAGGCAAACTTGCCGGAATGGTTATAGCAATTAAGGATGTACTCGCGATTGCAAATAAGCCGCTTACATGCTCGTCAAATATTCTACGAAATTTTGAATCAGTATATACTGCAACCTCTGTACAAAAGTTAATTGATGAAGATGCAATCATAATCGGCAAAACAAATTGCGATGAATTTGCAATGGGTTCTTCGAATGAGAACTCTGCGTTTGGCAGAGTATTAAACCCAATTGATAACTCGCGCGTTCCGGGCGGTTCAAGCGGTGGATCAGCTGTTGCGGTTGCCGCTAAACTCTGCGATGTGGCTCTTGGAACGGACACAGGCGGCTCAATTCGCCAGCCGGCATCATTCTGCGGTATAATTGGACTAAAGCCCACCTACGGCAGAGTATCCCGTTTCGGATTAACTGCTTTTGCTTCTTCGTTCGATTCTGTTGGCCCTTTTGCAAATTCGATTGAAGACATTGCTCTTGTAATGGAAGTTATTGCCGGTCAAGACAATAAAGATTCTACTTGCCAGAAAGTTTCTGTCCCGGAATTCACTAAACAATTAAACACAGAGAAAAAATTTAAGATTGGAATTCCACAAGAATACTTTGCAGAAGGATTGAATTCAGAAATCCGCCAAGTTATTGAGAAAAAAATTGAGCTGTTGAAAACTCAAGGACATACTTTCGTTGACATAAAACTTCCACATACTGAATACTCGATTGCTACATACTATATTTTAACAACAGCAGAAGCTTCTTCCAACCTCGCACGTTACGATGGTGCTCATTACGGTCATCGCTCTTCCGATTCCCATAATCTAAACGAGCTATATTCTCTTTCGAGAACTGAGGGATTCGGCAGCGAGGTTAAAAGAAGAATTATGCTCGGCACTTATGTTCTTTCTGCCGGTTACTATGATGCTTATTACCGCAAAGCTCAAAAAGTTAGAAGACTGCTTAAAAATGATTTCGACGAAGCATTCAAATCCGTCGACTTAATATTAACTCCAACAGCACCAAGTGTTGCATTTAAGTTGGGTGAAAAAACAAACGATCCGCTTGCAATGTATCTTGAAGATATTTACACCACATCAGCGAATCTAGTTGGTGTTCCCGGTATAAGTTTACCAATTGGCTTCAACAGCGAAGGTTTACCAATTGGGATGCAGCTTATGGCAGATCAATTCCAAGAAGAAAAACTCCTCCAATTCTCTAAACAGATTTCATAACAGAAAATGTTTAGCAGAAAGAAACAAAAAAGAATCCTCGTTGTTCGCACTGACAGAGTTGGAGATGTTTGTTACATCACACCGGCACTTCGAGAACTTCGCAGAACTTTTCCCGATGCCTACATTGCCACTTTAACACAACCTAACACGAACCACTTAATGACCTATAATCCAAATGTTGACGCAATACTTGTTGATGATTTAGATAAAAAAAATTTTTGGAGTGTAGTTAGAGAACTTAGGAAACACAAATTCACACACGCATTACTAATGCAGCCTACTGAGCGGGCAGCTTACCAGCTTTTCTTTGCCGGAATTCCATACAGAGT
>CAZEDR010000086.1:0-11952 GCA_964510975.1 uncultured Melioribacter sp.
AGGGGAGTATATTTTTATCAATTAAGAGCTGATCCTTCGACAAGCTCAGGACATGGTTTTGTAGAAACCAAAAAGTTTGTGCTGATGAAATAGTAAGTTCCATCGCAGAGAACGAAAAAACAGCGCCTTTGCGTCCGCCAAAAGCGGATTGCGAGAAAATTTCTTGAGGGCAAAAAGCAAAGCAAATGCCCAATGCTTTTAGTGAACAATCCGTTTTTTTAATTTACTAAAGTTACGCATGAGTTGAATCCATGGATTTTTCTTAGTGAAATTTGGCGACTTAGCGCCTCTGAGCTCAATTTCTTTTGTTTTCTTTAGCTGCCGAAAATCAGTTGATCTCAAAAACAGATTTCAAGTTGTAGAATGTGTATTTGAAGTTAAAATATTTCTATATTCAGTTTGTCTTTAGATACCTCTAAATGGGTGCATAAATTCAAAACTATATAAATGAAAAAGAACGGCTCTGCCGCAATTAACTTTCTGAGAAATATTCCTTGTGGTTCAATTGCTATTATATTATTTCTATTCTTCATATCCTCAAAGGAATTTTACTCTCAAACCAATATTCTAGAATGTGAGCGTATCTCATCTAATGATGGTCTGTCAGAGAATACAATTCATTCAATAACACAAGACAGAAATGGATATTTATGGATTGGTACAAGCGATGGACTCAACCAATATGATGGATACACCTTTCGTGAATTTCGAAAAAGATCAAATAAAAGCCATTCCTTAACATCCAGCACAATCCGTGCGGTTTGTCAACTTAAGAGTAATAATCAAAATGCAATCTGGGTTGGTACTGATAATGGACTAAATAGGATTAACACAACAAATGGCTCTGTAAAACAATACAGGAATGTTAACTCAGAGCAGCAAAATTTTATTTTAGGTGGAATTAGTTGCCTTTATGAAGACGCTAAAGGTTTTTTGTGGATTGGAACAAACAATGGATTATTCCGGATGGATACCAAGACAGAAATATTTAATCGGTATCTAACTGTAAATAAACACGTGGGCAAATTAAATTATACTTTTATCCTTTCTATACTTGAAATGCCATTTGGTTCGGGGGTTATCTGGGTGGGTACGGATAAGGGAATTTATCAGTTCAACATGAATACAAATAGAATAACCAATGTAGTCGATAAAAACATTTTTAAAATTCAACCAAAGTTAGGAAAGATATATTCCCTTGAATCCTTTAAGGATAGCCTCTTATTCATCGGTACTTCAAGAGGACTATTAATTTATGACTACACAAAAAAAACTACTAGATACTATCCACAAATGGTTTCATCTCATTATAAAGAGAACATGATCAGATCACTTCATATTAGTCCTTACAAACCTTCAGTTGCATGGATTGGTACGGAAACGTCATTATTATCATATGATTTGGAGAGTAAAAACTTTAACAGAGTAAATCTTCGATGCTCTGATCTAAGTAATACTGCAAATTTAACAGTGCAATCAATCTTTGAGGATGAATTCGGAATTATTTGGCTCGGAACTTATTCGCATGGATTATTAAAACTCAATACGCGGAAGATAATATTCAACCGGGTTAAACCCGCACTAAATTTTTCTGTTTGGTCATTAAAACAAAGTGAGGATAGTAATTGGTGGATTGGCACCTCGAATGGTTTGTACAAGTTAGAGCGAGATAATAAACTGGAATACATTGGCAATGGTATTAATAAAGGTTCTAATTCAGAAAAATTTCAAATTAGAGCAATAGTTGAAGATTTTAATTTACAAGAAAAAATTCTTTGGTTAGGTTTGTTAGGAGGTGGAATTAGTAAGTATAATGTTGAAACGGGACAGACTACTAATTATAAAATCAAAATAGGAATGGATAATCCAAAGGAAGAAAACAATGTTTATGTTTTATTCATTGATAGAAAGGGAAACATGTGGGTTGGTACAAATGGCGGTGGTTTATACAAGTTTAACAAGAAAACCGGCGAAGCTAAATGTTACCCATTCATTTCTGAGATTGGGACAAAACACAGATGGATAACTTCGATTTGCGAAGATGACGACGGAAAATTATGGATTGCTACTTTTATGGGTGGTTTGGCAAAATTTGATCCTGAGAAGAATAAGTTTGATTATTACAGAGTTGATGATGAAAAAGATAATGGATTGAATAGTAATTGCATTCTTTCACTTCATTTAGATACAAAAGGATATTTGTGGATAGCTAGTTACGGAGGAGGCTTAGCTAAATTAAACATCAAAGAGGGGATTTTTACACACTACACTACAGAAGATGGGCTGGCAAACGATGTAATCTATTCTATCCTTGAAGATGAACTTGGAAACCTTTGGTTAAGTACAAACAAAGGAATCTCAAAATTTAATCCTTGTACGGAATCATTTATAAATTACTCGGTAAAAGATGGTATGCAAGGGAATGAATTCAACCTGGGCGCCTATTATAAGAGCAATGATGGGAAATTATATTTTGGAGGTAATGATGGTATAACTACTTTTTATCCTTATACAAGTTTCAATAATATTCCTCCAAGAATTTGCTTCACTAAAATCAAAACTAATGATAAGGAGATTACTATCTCTCACGGTATCGAGGAATGTTCGGAATTTGAATTTGGCTATCAAGAAAATTCTTTGAACATAAGTTTTGTCGGGATTCATTTCGGTAATTCATTAAAAAATCAATATAAATACATGCTTGTTGGAGTAGATAAAAACTGGAATTATAGTCCAGATCAAAGAAGTGTTTCGTATGCAAGTTTAAAACCCGGCTGCTATTTATTTAAATTAAACAGTGCAAACAGTGACGGAATTTGGAATAACAATGAACGCACTCTTACAATTACGATTTTACAACCGTTCTGGAAAACATGGTGGTTCATCGCTTTAGCTTTGTTATTAATCTTTGGATTTTTCTTCTTTCTATACCGCTTGAGGATAAAGTACGTTTGTGATATTGAGAAATCCAGATATGAAGAAAGAGAAGCAGTTCGAAAAAAAATATCAGAAGATTTTCATGACGAGGTTGGGCATAAGAGTACTCAAATAATGCTGCTTGTAGATTTACTAAAAAAAGAGACACAATTACTACCGGAACTATCTCTTAAAAAATTGAATCTGATTTCGGACTACTCGAAGATCCTTTATAACGAAATGCGCAATTTAAGCTGGGAGCTCGATCCCGAAAAAGATACGCTTTATCATTTAGTTGTATCCTTAAAGAGTTTTAGCGATCATCTATTTGATAATACAAATATCGCATTTGAACTTGAAGGTGATTTAGCTTCTTTTGAAAACCTTAAATTGTCTCTAGTGTTACGCCAAAATCTCCTACGTATTTTCAAAGAGGGAATGCATAACATTTTAAAACATTCCAAAAGTTGTAAGAATGTGGTGCTAAGAATTATATATGAGAATAGCATTTTAATTATTCAGCTTAAGGATGATGGCTGCGGATTTGATACTTCAAATAACGGAATTGGAAATGGACTTAGTAATATGAAAAAGAGGGCTGAAAGAATTAATGCTAAACTAGCAATCGCTTCTGAAAGCGGGCAAGGCACCATTATTACAATAGAAACAAAACTATCCTAAAGTATAGTTTTCTTCTTCAGTTTAATTATTAGTTTAATACAAACGAAAAAGGAATAGAAATACTCATCGTGATCACGGTAAGCATAATAGAAGATAACGTCGAATTGGCAGAGGGACTCAAATCTTTAATCAACCATTCGGAAGGATTCAATTGTATTAGTAATTTCACAAGTTGCGAAGAAGCTTTGAAGAGAATCATGATTGAAAAGCCCGATGTTCTATTGATGGATATTGAATTAGCCGGCAAGATAAATGGGATAGAGGGAACTAAGCTTGTTAAGGAAATATACCCGGCTGTAAATGTCATCATGCTCACGGTTCATGAAGATAATGATGCAGTTTTTGCTTCACTCAAAAATGGAGCTGTTGGTTATTTAGTGAAAAATACCAGTCTTGGTGAATTGATTGAGGGTATTAAAGAAGTGAAAAATGGCGGCGCACCCATGAGTATGACAATCGCACGCAAGGTTATTAATTCGTTCAAGAAGCAGCCGTGCCCGGAAATATTAACTAACCGAGAAAAGGAAGTACTGGAATTACTTTGCCAGTGTAAAAGTTATCAAGCAATTGCAAACAAATTATTTATCGAAAAAACCACCGTCAAATTTCATATCAAAAACATCTACTCAAAATTGCATGTGTGCAATAAATCTGAATTGCTGCTTCAAGCTAAAGAGAAAAACCTTTTTTAGTAATTCCTTTATTTAATTCTTGCCTTACAAATCAAAACTTAAAAACTATCCTTCTGGTTAGTTACATCATTTGTGCCCATAGTATAAATTGAATCAGAAATTATCCCTTACTCAATCATTCAATTTTAAGTGGTAGAAATGAGAATGTAATAAAAAGTTGTACTCAAAATTCAAGGAAGGAATAAATGAAAAGCATTACTATTGTAACATGTCTGGTACTGGTAACTTCCATGTTATATAGTCAAACAAGTTCGTCTCCAAAAGATTCCGTTCGTACTGACATTGGTGTGCATATTGGTTTGGGAATGATGGAGGGCAATGATTATTCAAACCTGTTGAGTGATGCTGGCGCGTCCGGTTACTTGGGATGGATTAATCTTGAAGGAGGCTTCGAATTTAGGGTCTGGAACAAGCTTTATTTAGGTCCCAGATTAAGTTTAATAGCAAGCCGTGTAAAAACAACATGGGAGGGTATCGATCTGGGCAGTACTAAAGTGAATTTAGTATTCCTGCCGGGTATAGCTGCTAAATATTATTTATTCGATGGCAACTCACCATACGCTTCTTTGTATCTAAATAGTATTGCCTCAATTAGTATGGAAACATTTGAGAAATATGATTTTGCTTCGAATGGGATAGCTACTGGCTTTGCACTTGGTTATCAACTTATTGTTGGTAACAGAAGGCTAATGATTGAAGCGGGTGTTGCAAATGTTCCAATTGAAGTGAATAAAAGTATACAAAATAATTTTGGTGGATTTTTCATAAATGTTTTAGGGTATTGGTCGATTGCAAATTACTAATCGTTAGTTGATAATAAATGCAGCAAATCAAAAACATTATTTACTTTGGAGGATTCATGAAATTATTGCAGAAGAATAATTCAACTGTTACATATTTGTTTTTCGCATTAGGTATATTCCTGTTGATTTTCGGCTGCACTCCAGCCCCGCTGTTTATTAAACCGGATTTTGGGCAAAAACAAATCAAATCAATAGCTGTCATTCCTGTTACAGATAACCGTGAATCTAATAAAGATACCACCCATACAAATAAATCGCTTGTAGGTATTGAGAAAATAATAACGGAAGAATTATTAGACAAAGAATATGATGTTCTTACTCCGGTATCAGTACATAATGTTTTTAATAATCAGAGTATTTCAGAAAAAGAAGTCGGGGCAATGTCGTCATCAGATTTATGCACTTTGCTCAAGGTTGATGGAATCCTTTTTAGTAGTCTATATTATCATAACGATGTATTTTTTATCGATCACTCATTAAAGATGAATTTCAAACTCTATGATTCTGCTGGAGATAGTTTGTGGATAAATAATTTGGAAGAGAACAACAAACCAATTCTTTATGCTCTAGGTTTTGGAATTGGTGCCGGTTTAGGTTCTTCCGGTTCTGGTGGTGGCGAATCAAAAGGAACTCTTGTTGTGGCTGGTATTGTTGGCGCCTTTATTGGTGTTGCAATTGCTGATGGAATTGTTGACGAACAAGCCGGTTTCATTGAAAAGTGTCTTTATTCACTTCCTGATGGCAAAGGTAGCGGCAAAGAAATAAAAAGATAAATCTTAATGACATGTTGGAGAACTACAATGTATTATAAAATTGTATTGGTAATATTTTTATTCTCTACTATTTCTCTTTTCGCATTTGCTGAACCGGATACACTATGGAGAGAAACATGGGAAGGTAACTGGCCAAACGATTGGTATGTCGATGGTGGCACATGGGAAGTTGGTTCTCCAACAAGCGGCCCAAATAAAACATACAAAGGGAATAATGTCGCGGCGACTGTATTAAAAGGGAACTATGGCGAAGGTGTCAATACCCGGTTAATTAGGTATAATTATTTTATTGTACCAGAAACTAATAAAAATCCTCGGCTCAGATTCTGGCATTGGTATAGTTTCTCTGAAGAAGATTTTGGAGAAATTCAAATTAAGGAAGAAGGGGGAACATGGATTACAATCTCTTCGGTTTATTCTAATACAGGCAGTAATTGTTGGACATCTCCCTTAATTGATTTATCACCTTTTAGTAAAAAGAAAGTTCAAGTTGCGTTTTACTTCAGATCAAAAGACAATTCATGGTACGATGATACAGCGCCGGGATGGTATGTGGATGATATATGTGTTGTTACTGACAATTATACCATTAATTTTACTGAAGATTGGGAAAGTGGTTTAGGTGATTGGTCGGTCGAAAGAGGTACATGGGAAGTGGGCAAACCATCAAGTGGTCCTTTAAAGGCAAAAGCAGGTGATAATTGTTTAGCCACAGTTCTTAATGGTAACTACCATGAGGGAGTTGATTCCAGAATTATAAGCCCATATATGGTAATTTGGGATAAAGGTCAAAATCCCCGCCTCAGATTTTGGCACTGGTTTAGTTTTTCAGAAGAAGATAAGGGATTTGTGCAGGTAAGAGAAGAAGGACACCAATGGATTACCATTTCACCATTATTTAATAACAGCAGTAGTAATGTATGGACCTATACATATATCGATTTAAGTCCGTATGCAAATAAAAGAATTCAAATAGCATTTTGGTTCTATTCGAAAGATAATTCATGGTATGATGATACTGCGCCTGGCTGGTATATAGATAACTTAAAATTTGAAACTGGGCCAATAAGATTTAACCTAACTGAGGATTGGGAAAATGGAATTGCTGATTGGAAAATAGATAGAGGAACTTGGGAAGTAGGCACACCAACCGCAGGTCCAACCGTTGCTCATGGTGGAAAGAATTGCTTGGCAACAGTTCTGAGTGGAAATTATCATGAAGGAGTAGATTCCAGAATGGTTTCACCAACTTTTCTGGTTCAAAATGGATCGACCAATACAAGTCTACGATTCTGGCACTGGTATAATTTGTCCGAACAAGATTTTGGCGAGGTGCAGATAAAAGAAACAGAAGGTAATTGGAAAACAATTTCTCCAGTATACGGCGGCACTAGCAGTAATGTGTGGACTTTTACCCTTGTTGATCTTACAGCATATTCAAATAAAAAGGTACAAGTAGCCTTCCATTTTTATTCAAAAGATAATTCATGGTATGATGATACGGATACTGGTTGGTATATCGATGATATTACTTTCAGTGGATGCTCGCCGTTAACTGATATCAAAGAGAATAATTCTCTCCCAACGGCATTTCAACTATTTCAGAATTATCCAAATCCTTTTAATCCTTCTACGAATATCAACTATCAACTTACTGCTGCATACCATGTAACGTTAAAAGTTTATGATGTGCTAGGGCGTGAAGTTGCAACACTTGTGAACGAATTCAAACAACCGGGTAATTACAAAGTAACTTTTAACGTAGAGACACGCCATGGCGCGTCTTTACACAGCGGAGTCTATTGGTATAGACTACAATGCGGTGCAAAATCCGAAACAAAGAAATTAGTTCTCATTAAATAGTGGTTGAGACAAATGAAATGTAAAATAATTTCGAAATTCATTACATCATTTACACTCATCTTGTTTTTAAATGCATGCGCTGAAGACGTGTGTTATGAATGTACAACGAATGATCTATTTATGAAGAAAAAAATCACTACTTGTGAAAAGGAGGGACCTGCTAATTACTCTATGGATTTATACAGAGGGATGGGGTACAAATGTTACAAGGTCTCTAAATCCTCTTCTAATTCCATAACCTTTCCTGAAAATGGTTATGAAAAACAGAAATTGGATTCGTGCGGCTGTCTTAAATAAAATTTGTATGCTATTAGAAAAGTAATTCATGTAATCATCCCAAATGAAAATATGTAATAACTAAAACATAATAGAGGTATAACATGAAGTTGAAAATACTGTTTTTGCTAATATGCGTTCTTCCGGCATTTTTGTTTGCTCAAGATAATTCACTGCTTTATTCATATAAGATTCCCACATATTCCTATCACAGCATGAAGTTGTATGGGCAAGATTTTCTTGATTATCTGAAAATAAACCGTTTAGAAGAAAGGAAAAAAGAAGAGAGATTAAATCTTAAACTCGGTTTTGATGAAATTCTCATTTCCCAAAGCCCGTTGACAACAAGAAAGATGTATGGAAGTATTCTTTATAATCATAATTCTCAAAAGGATATTACAAGGCAATGGAGTAACGGTAGGTATAAAGATGTTGAACATACAACAAAAACTTCAAGCGCTGTTTTGGGTTTAATGGCTTACAATAGCTGGTATCTAAATAATGAGAGAGGAATATTCTTCTATGGAGATCCTGGTATTTTATATACGTATGATATTAGTAATTCAAAAAGTACTAGCTTTGTTGATCTTCCACTTGGCATTGGATACGGAAGAACCATTGGTGTTAAGAGTCTTGTACAATCCTATATTATTTCAGAGGAAATTGGAGCAGGCTTATCCGATACGGTGCTATTAGAATTAACAGACATAATTGACAGATATAATGATGGCTATTTTTATGCTAAGTATCGAGATGATGCAAAGATTGAATACTATAAGGAGATTGCATCTGTAACAAAAAAACCTGAAGCCGCAAGTAAGATTGAACAAATTCTAAATTCTCCGGTTTATAAAACTTCAGAAAGGTTTATTGGCTGGCAAGTTAAATTGGGCTTTAACTTAACTTATCTCGATCAACAGACTTGGGAGGACAACAAAGTTACTAATTATTCAACGGCGACAGATTTATTTTTTTCAGCCGAATATGCGCTTCCAATCAATTTTGACAAACAACTACTTGCAACTATAAGCTACTCAAAAAATATGAACGAAGAGGATGCAAGATTGCCAAAATTGAATGCAGAGGTAAAATTTTCAATTGATCATAATTATCATTGGTCTTCATCTGTATTGGCAACTTATTCGAAAGCATTTCCTAAACAGGGTGATTCATGGACGAATATCGGCCTGACAGCAAAAACTGAATACTTATTCCCAAACTCCTTCTCGGTCTATGCAACATTTGGTTATACAAATCAAGAATTTGACGAAACTCATTTTATAAAATGGTCGCCTTTAACTAATAAAATACTTAGAACTGAGAGTATCGGATTCCATCTTGGATTTAATTATTACCTCATGTAGTTGATCATAAAAAATGGGTTGCAAACAATTTGAACCAACTTAAGGAAATATAGAGAATGAGTTAAAGACCACTATTCTTCTGTGCCGATTAAAGATTAACAAAAAAGAAGTAGGATATAGTTAAGGAGTAAAATATGTCCTTGAAGAAAGCAACTACAGCAGCATTAATACTAACATAATCTCTCTTGTACTGGATATCATAAGATGGATAATAACCACTTTCAACCTTTTCACATTCCAAGGTATCGAGTGGTTTTACAGAAGTTGCATTGCTGTGTTAGGTAGCGGCTTAAAAATAAGTCGTTAGGCTTATAAAATTATTATGGAGAGTTTATGAAAAAATTACTACTGGTTACAATAGTATCTTTATACTCTTTGCTTTCCGCACAAAATCCACAATGGATTAATTATACAAACAATGATCGAATTCTAGCAACTGCTATTGAAGGAAATTTTATTTGGGCTGGAGGAACTGGTGGAGTTGCAAAAATTAACCAACAAACCGGAGAAACGATTTATTATAATAAAAGTAATTCCGGTTTGCCATTTAACATTGTTACTTCAATAGCAATAGAAGCAAATGGAAATAAGTGGATTGGGACTAAGGGAGGTGGGTTAGCAAAATATGATGGACATATTTGGACGGTTTATAAAAAATCAAATTCCGGTTTACCGTCTGATTATGTTACTTCAATAGCAATAGAAGCAAATGGAAGTAAGTGGATTGGGACTGGTGATGCGGGGTTAGCAAAATATGATGGAACAAAATGGACTGTTTACAAACAGTCTTATAATGGTCTACCGCATGTTCATGTTACTTCAATCGCAATAGAAGCAAACGGAAATAAGTGGATCGGAACTTGGTATGGTTTTGCAAAATTTGATGGAACAAATTGGACTAATTATATACATACTAGTACATGGCAGCCTTTCAATTATGTTTATTCAATTGCAATCGATGCAAATGGAAATAAGTGGATTGGGACTATAATTGGTTTGCTAAAATATGATGGAAAAGATTTAACTATTGTTAATACTTATTATTACACAGTCAATTCAGTTGCAGTAGATGCAAATGGAAATATATGGATTGGGGATTATTTTTGCGGAGTAGTAAAATATGATGGAGAAAATTGGACTGTTTATAATACGTCTAATTCAAGTTTGATGGCTAATGATGTTTATTCTATCTCAATAGAAGTTAATGGAAATAAGTGGATTGGGACTGGAAAAGGATTAGCAAAATACAATGGAACAAATTGGACTAATTATAAAACAACTGATTCCGGATTACCGTCTAATCATGTTTATTCAATTGCAATTGAAGCAAACGGCACTAAGTGGATTGGCGCTGAAGGTTTGATTGCAAAATATGATGGAAAAATATGGACTTCTTATACTTCAGATAATACAGGGAAACGGTTTAGTATTGTTTATTCAATAGCAATAGGTGCAAATGGTAATAAGTGGTTTTGTACAGGGAATGGTTTAGCGAAATATGATGGAACAAAATGGGCTGTTTTTAATTCATCTAATTCTGGTATACCGAATAATGATAATATTGCAATAACAATAGATACAAAGGGTAACATATGGATTGGTACAGGGAATGGCTTAGCAAAATATGATGGAATAAATTGGTCTGTCTATAATACATCTAATTCTGGTATACCAGACAATATTGTTACTTCAATAGCAGTAGATGCAAATGGAAATAAGTGGATTGGAACTTATGGCGGTTTAGCAAAATATGATGGAATAAATTGGACTATCTATAATAAATCTAATTCTGGTATACCGATTAATCATGTTACTGCAATAGCAATAGAAGCAGATGGAACCAAGTGGATTGGCACTGGAGGTGAGGGTTTAGCAAAATATGATGGAACTGAATGGACTGTTTACAAACAATCTTATAATGGTCTTCCACATGGTTATGTTACTTCAATAGCAATAGAAGCAAATGGAAATAAGTGGATTGGGACTTATTATGGTTTAGCAAAATATGATGGAATGAATTGGATTGTTTTTAATACATCTAATTCCGGTCTTCCAAATGATTATGTAAGTTCAATAGCAATAGAAGCAAATGGAAATAAGTGGATTGGTGGTGCTATTGAGCCGGGAACTGGAATTGGAGGAGGCTTAGCTGTATATAATGAAAATGGAATCGTTACTTCAATCAAGCAAAACAATGCAATCCTTCCAGCCGCGTATTTACTTTCACAGAACTACCCCAACCCTTTCAACCCGGAAACTACCATTAGCTATAAGGTACAAGCGGCAAGCAACGTAAGCTTAAAAGTTTATGATGTATTAGGAAGAGAAGTTGCTACGCTGGTTGATGAATACAAACAACCTGGAGTTTACAACTCTACGTTCAACACTCTACACTCTTCGCTCGCTTCCGGTGTTTATTTTTATCAGTTAAGGGCTGACGATTTTGTTGAAACTAAAAAGTTTGTGCTGATGAAATAGTAAGTTCTATCGCAGAGAACGAAAAGACAGCGTCTTCGCGAGAAAATTATTCTTGAGGGTGGAATAGCGGTGCTGAAGAAAATGGTTACTCCTTAATTTTCCATAC
>CAZEDR010000087.1:0-11907 GCA_964510975.1 uncultured Melioribacter sp.
CTTCAACTAATTTCTTTACAGAATTGATGTCATTGAAATCAGCCACAAGTGTATCTGCTGCGTTTTTCTTTGTAACACCGGGACTTGTAGGAACGCCAAAAGTTAGAGCGCCGGAACCAGCCTTAATTAGAAAGAAGTCTCCATGACCATGATAGCAGCCTTCGAACTTGATAATTTTTTCTTTGCCGGTATATCCGCGAGCCGCGCGAATTGCACTCATTGTAGCTTCAGTTCCGCTGTTAACCATTCTAACCATTTCTACTGAAGGAACAAGTTCTGAAATCAATTTAGCCATCTCTACTTCAATTTCAGTCGGTGCGCCAAAACTCGTTCCGTTTTCAATTGCCTTAACAAGTGCTGAGGTAATGAATTCCGGATTATGCCCAAACAAATGTGGTCCCCAGCTTCCTATGTAGTCTACGTATTCATTTCCGTCTACATCATAAATTTTTGAACCGCTTCCCTTCACAATAAACCTTGGAGTTCCGCCTACTGACTTAAATGCACGAACCGGAGAGTTCACTCCGCCCGGTATATATTTTTTTGCTTCCTCAAAAAGTTTTTCACTCTTACTAGTTAACATTCTTTCCTCAATATTTTTATTTATTACTATCAAGATGCTTTGCTACTTCTTTTGCAAAGTAAGTTAAGATCATGTCGGCTCCGGCACGTTTTATTGCCATTAATGATTCTAGCATAACTCTTTGTTCATCTATCCAATCATTTCGTCCGGCTGCCTTAATCATTGCATACTCTCCGCTTACTTGATATGCTGCTGTCGGCATTTGAAATTTCTCTTTCACTCGCCAAATAATATCCAAGTAAGCACCGGCCGGCTTAACCATAATAATATCAGCGCCTTCCTCTACATCACTTTCAGCTTCACGCAAAGCTTCGTTTGTATTTGCAATATCCATTTGATGTGATTTTCTATCACCAAATGCCGGTGTAGATTCCGCCGCATCTCTAAATGGTCCATAATAACCGGAAGCATACTTTACTGCGTAGCTCATAATAGGAATTTCATAAAATCCCTTTTCATCAAGCGCTTTTCTTATTGCGCCGATTCTTCCATCCATCATATCCGAAGGAGCAATAATATCAGCTCCGGCTTCCGCGTGAGATACCGCCTCCTTAACCAAAAGCTCAACAGTTTCGTCATTGAGGATTCTTTCACCTTGTAAAACTCCGCAGTGTCCATGCGAAGTATATTCGCATAAGCATACATCTGTTATAACTAAAAGTCTTTTTGTTGCTTTCTTGATTGCACGAACAGCTTGCTGAATGATTCCATTGTCATCGTATGCACCGGAACCTACTTCATCCTTGTGTTCCGGAATTCCAAACAAAATTACTGCCGGTATTCCAAGTTTTTCAACTTCTTTACACTCTTCCACAAGAACATCAATCGACATTTGATAAACCCCGGGCATAGAACGAATTTCGTTTTTAATATTCTCACCGGAGATGGCAAATAGCGGGTATATTAAATCATTCTTGGTAAGCTGTGTTTCGCGAACTAAATCGCGCACAGATGGATTATATCTTAATCGTCTTAATCTTTTTACCGGATAGTTAGCCATGTTAACCTCATATTAATTGAAAATTGCCAATTAAGAATTGAGAATTATTCCTCTCTTAGCTTCTTCAAGATAGAAACTAAAAGCCGAATTAATTCTTGGCAATCGTTATATAAATTGTTGAATTCTAAGTCCTCAATTATTGAGGACTCTTTGAATAACTTTAACCAATATTCTGTTTCTCTAGATTCTTTTAGCGCAATTGAAAGTTTATTAATAAAATTTTTTTTGAAGCTGCTTCTTGCGCTTCTGAAACATTAGCCCCAATTGAGGTCCCGCTTCTTAAGAGTTGTCTGAATAAATCTTTATAATGATAATTAGTCTTGATTTTCGAACTATAATACTTGACAATCCTAACTCCGAATCGAAAACTTTTCTCAAGAACCGGATTGCCATAACTCTCTACTTTGTCAGAAATGCTCCAATTCTCCATTCTGAATTCTCAATTCTTAATTAGTCTGTTTACTACTTCTTCCGAATTTTTTATACAGTCTCCGACAGATATCCCGCCACGATAATTACCGCTTAGAAATATTCCCGGATTCTCTTTTTCAAATTTTTGAAAATAGTTTTCATGTTCTATATAACCAATATTGTACTGTGGAATTGCTTTCTGCCACATTTTAGTTTTTACAATTACCGGATCTGCTTTTGTATTCATTATATTTTTGAATTCAGCCAAGGCGCTATTGATTAATGTATCCTTTTCCTCTTCCAATAGCTTAGGCGATCTAGCTCCGCCTACAAATAATGTAAATGCTGCATGATCTTTGTTACATCGATTAGGGAATATTGTAGAACTCCAAATTGCCCCGAGAAATTTCTTTTTCTCTTTTGAAGGAATTAAGAAACCAAATCCGTCAAGCGGAATTCCGATATCGCTTTTTCTAAATCCAGCATAAAGAACCATCACCGGCGGATAATATAGTGAGTTCAGATGTTTAACTAATTCGGAATCCAAACCGCTAAATATTTCAGAGGCTACATATGCTGGTACTGTGGAAATAATTTCATCACATTCCATAAAGTTTGCTTGCCCATTAATTTCATAGTTGATCTGCCATTTATCCGCTCTACGTTCTACACTCTTCACTCTACACTCAATTTCAATTTTCCCTTCAAGAGTTTTTGCGATTGCTTGAGGAAAGGTCTGCATACCATTTAGAAATGAAAACATTTTTGCGCTTTGCTTTGATTCCTCTGCCCGCTTCTTTCTTTCTCTAGCTCCTTTAATCATTCCTTTTACCAATCCGCCATAAATTTCTTCTAAGCGATAAAGTTTTGGGAACGCAGATTTAACACTAAGTTTAGTAGGGTCACCGGCAAATACTCCGCTAACAAAAGGGTCAATCGCATAATCAAGAAATTCTTTGCCGAGTCTTCTCTCTACAAATTGAGCAATGCTTTGATAATATCCATCAGCAGACTTTCCGATAAACGGTTCGGCAAATAGTCGTAGTTTCCCTCTTGTTGAGAACAGTTTTGTTTTTATGAATGGAGTAAGTCCCATCGGCAAAACATGCAGTTTATTATTTCTTAAAATATACCGTTTGTTGGAAATTTCACTCGCGTAAATCATTTCATTTGAAAGGCCAACTTCTTCAACAATTTGTCTTATCAAAGGTGTTGTCTCCAATCCGCTGTTCGGTCCAAAGTCAATCAAGAAATCTTCTTCTTGAGTTGTCTGCATTGCGCCGCCAACATGACTTTGAGCTTCCAGTATTTTTACATCGAAGCCATCTTTATTAAGCCAATGTGCTGTAGCTAAACCGGAAATACCGGCACCAAGAATTACAATTTTCTTTTTATTCATTACAGTTTCAATCCGCTAATCGAGAATCTTTCTGAATCTCTTGATTTACAAGCTCGGTTAATCCTTCTAAAAATAAGACCGAATCGTTTAACCCTCGCATAACAATATAATTTTCAATTCCGCATTCATCCGCAACATGACGATATTCGATATCCAATTCGAACAATGTTTCGACATGGTCCGAAACAAAGCTGACCGGAATTATCAGTAAATGTTTTTTGCCTTTAGCTGATAGCTGACGTATCATATCATCAGTTGAAGGCTCCAGCCATTTCATCGGGCCCACTTTACTTTGAAAACATAGATGATGTGAATGAGAATTATTGCGCGCTTTCATCACAGCTTTCACTGTTTCTTTGATCTGATTACTGTAAGGATCACCTTTCTTTACTAAACTAACCGGTGTTCCATGCGCGCTAAATACTAACTGCACTTTCTCCTTAACTGTAGGAGGAAATTTTTCTAATGTTTCATCTATACGCTGATTAATTGCGGCTATATACTTATGCTGCGTTGGATAGTTCTTTATCAATCTGACTATTTTTTTATCGCCGGCGTAATGACGCATCCATTCATTGTAAGAAGAACCGGTAGTTGTAATTGAATAATGAGGATATAATGGAAGCAAAATAATTTTGTCGTAATCTCTGTCTTCAACTTTATCAACAGTCTCTTGAGTCAGCGGTTTCCAGTATCGCATCGCAGTATAAACATCAATTTCTTTATGATAAAAACGAAGCAACTTCAGCAAAATAACACGCTGTTCTTCGGTCCACATATTAATTGGCGATTTACCACCGATTAATTTGTATTCTTTAGCAACTATTGGGGCACGTCGAGAAGAAATAAACTTCGCAAAAGTTTTTTGGCCGAAAGGAAGCTTAAAAATATCTCGATCGGAAAAAAGATTATATAAGAAAGGCTCAATGGCATCAAGAGAGTCGGGACCGCCAAGGTTGAACAATACAACAGCAATCTTCATTTATCACCTATGCAATTAAACTGTTCTCGAATATCTTGCTTTGTCTTCTTTACGTTCGATGTAACCGTCAAAGTTCATCGCAATGTTGCGGATAAGCAATCTGCCCATCTGAGTTACTTCCAGCTTTCTATTTGAAAGACTGACCAGTCCATCGTCAATAAATTCTTTCATTCCGTTAAGAGCGTTTCCAAAGTAATTTTCAAATTCAATACTGAACTGGTTTTCAATACTGGCAAAATCTAATTCGAAGTCGCACATTACTTTGGTAATTACATGACGGCGAAGAACATCATCGTCAGATAAATAAACTCCTCGTTCAATAGGTAAAGTCTGGTCATTCAGCGAATCGAAATATTCTTTTTCTCTCTTCTTATTCTGCACATAGCTTTTGCCAACTTGACTGATACTTGTAATTCCCATTCCATACAAATCTGTTCCGGCATGAGTGCTGTAGCCTTGAAAATTTCTGTAAAGCTTCTTCTCTCTTTGCGCAACCGAAAGTTCATCAGTCGGCTTTGCAAAGTGATCCATTCCAATAAAATCATAACCGGCACTAGTAAGCTTCTCGATTGTCATTTTTAGAATCTGAAGTTTATCCTCTGCAGACGGAAGATCAGCCGGATTAATTAGATTCATATGCTTTTTCATCCAAGGAACATGCGCATAGTTAAATACAGCAATTCGATCTGGAGAAATATTAATTGTTGCGTCAACTGTTTTTTCAAAAGACTCCATAGTTTGGAACGGAAGTCCATACATCAGATCGAGATTAATACTTTGAAAACCAAGCTCACGCACCCAGCTAACAACTTGACGCGTCATATCTTCCGGCTGAATTCTGTTAACTGCTTTCTGAACTTTAGAATCAAAATCTTGAACGCCCATACTTATTCTGTTAAATCCGCCATTGCGAAGCGCGGCTAAATGCTCTCTAGTCAATCCTCTCGGATCAATTTCGCAGCCTTGTTCAGCATCAGCCTTAATTTCAAAACTGGTATTTATAAATGAAATTAAATCTGTTATTTCATCCGGATCTAAATGAGTTGGCGTACCGCCGCCCCAATGAAGCTGAACAACTTTTCTTCCCGATGCTATATAAGTGCGAAGCAGATCGATTTCGTTCTTTAGATATTTTATATACTCTTTAATTCTGTCTCTGTTGCGGGTGATAATCATATTGCAACCGCAGAAGTAACAAAGAGTATCACAAAACGGTAAATGATAATAAAGAGAGAGATCCGGCGCATTAACTTGGTTGTTAGTACGAATAATCTCATCAAGATATTTCTCTGAAGTAAATTCTTCTGTAAAATGAGGAGCTGTAGGATAGCTCGTATAACGAGGTCCCGGCCGGTCATATTTTTTAATCAAGTCAATATTTATTTCAAACATACTTTCCTCTTTCTACCGCAGAGTCGCAAAGACGCAAAGTTTAGAAATTCAAAACCTTCCGCCTAAAACCATCTACAAGTTTTGGAACATTAAAATTTATTAAGAAACCCAACTTCTTTTCTGCCAATTTCACCAATTGTTCATTATTCATCTTTGCGTCTCCGCGTCTTAGCGGTGATATTTTAAGCTTTCTTCCTTTATCACATCAACTAAAAACTTGGCATTAGCCGGCGATATATCGGGCAAGATTCCATGACCGAGATTGAAAATATGTCCTTTATGTTTACCGAAAGATTTTAGCACTTTAACAGCTTCTTTTCTAATCTTATCCTCTGTTCCGTATAAAACAGTCGGATCTAAGTTACCTTGCAAAGCTACTTTTTTGCCAATCTTACTTCTCACTTTACCAATATCCATTGTCCAGTCAAGACCAATAACATCGGCACCGGAATCAGCAAGTTTGCTAAGTTTATAATGAACACCTTTTGCGAAAAGAATTACCGGTTCGTCCTTACGCTTTATCTGAGAAATTATTTTCTCCATATAACGTAAAGAAAATTCTTCAAAATCATTTGGAGAAAGAATTCCTCCCCAAGTATCAAATATCTGGACAGCATCAGCGCCAGCTTCAATTTTGGCGGAGAGATATTCAGCAACCGCATCTGCTATTTTATCAAGTAGTTTATGAGCAGCTTCGGGCTGGTTATAGATAAACTTTTTGATTTCAGAGAAACTCTTTGAACCGCCACCTTCTACCATGTAAGTCATAAGTGTCCAAGGTGAACCGGCAAAGCCAATCAATGGAACACGTCCATTTAATTCTCTTTTAGTCATAGAAACAGCATCGAGAACATATTTGAGATCTTTTGTTGGGTCAATTGTTTTCAGTTTGTCTACATCGGCTGCTTTACGAATCGGATCGTAAAGTTTTGGGCCTTTGCTCTCAATCATTTCCAGATGCATTCCCATTGCTTCGGGAATAACAAGAATGTCAGAAAAAATTATAGCCACATCAACGCCAATAAGATCAACCGGCTGAATTGTAACTTCGGAAGCGAGCTCCGGAGTTTTGCACATTGTTATAAAATCAGACTTTTCACGAACAGCTCTATATTCTGGCAAGTATCTTCCCGCTTGACGCATAATCCAAATTGGAGTGCGTTCAACAGACTTTTTCTTACAAGCTCTAAGAAACAAATCATTTTTAAGTTTTGTCAATTTTCCTCCGCTTACGCGATGTTTTTTGTAACACTAAAATATTTATTTATTGCCTCTTCAACTCCTCGTAACGAAAAGAGTTCCGGCACTATGTTTACATTAATTCCAAAGTTTCTAATTGCTGTTTCTGTTGTTGTACCGATAGTGCAAATAACAGCACCGTCAAAATATTCGGCTGCATTTTCAATTTTGAGCAGACTTAAATAATTCCTAAAAGAAGATGGACTTGTGAAAACAAAAACATCGGGACGTTTTGTTTTTATCTGCTCATACTCATCTCCTAAATCAGTTAAATCATTTTCAACAACATCATACACTGCAATTGAAAACACTTCGGCACCAAGTTCTCTAAGTCCGGCGTTTAGCTCACTGCGTGCTAGTGAACTGCAAGGAATTAAAACCTTTTTACCATCCAGATCAATTTTCGAAAATTCTTTTAATAATCCAGAAGCGCTAAACTCTTTAGGAATTATATCTACTTTAATATTTTTCTCGCTGCAGCGTTCAGCTGTTTCTGTTCCAACACACGCTACTCTGATTTTAGCAAGGTTTAGATTTTGAGCAGCTTCACAAAAGGCTTTAACTGCGTTGGAAGAAGTAAAAACCAGCCAATCAAACTTGCCTATCTCGGCTAAACTATTGTTCAATTTGAGAGAATCTTTAACCGGCTGAATTTTAATTGTCGGGAAAAATAAAATCCGGGCACCTTTTGAAAGGAGAGAAACAAAATACTTTTCAGCTTCTTTCTTCCCTTTCGTAACAAGAATACTTTTATCAAACATCTATTTAGTTTTTCTAGCTGCTGAATAAACTTCTTTGAGAATTGCAGAAGCGCCAGCTTTTAACAAATCCTTGGCAAGTTTAACACCAAGCTTTTCCGGACTACTCTTAGCTCCGCGCATCTTTTTTCGGAATGTTACTGAACCATCAACTGCACCAACTATTGCTTCGAGGTACAATCCGTTAGATTTCATTTCAGCAAAAGCACCGATTGGAACCTGACATCCGCCTTCAAGACTTTTAAGCAAGGAACGCTCTGCTAAAACTGCCAGATATGTTTCTTGATGGTGAATTGATTGGATTGTCTTCTCAGCAAAACTGTTGTCTTCACGGATTTCAATTCCTAATGCGCCTTGTCCTACAGCGGGAAGTAAATCATCTTTATCAATTATTGATGAGATATACTTATTCAGTTTTAATCTCTCAACGCCGGCACGAGCAAGAATTATTGCGTCCCAGTCCGATTCCAAAAACTTTTTAATTCTCGTTGGTACATTTCCGCGTAGTTCCTCAATTTTTATATCCGGACGTAGATGAAGCAGCTGCGATCTTCTTCTTAAAGATCCGGTTGCAATTACAGCACCTTCACGCAAGCTGTTAATCTTTGTCCCCTTCTTCCTAGCAATCAAAACATCTTCAACCGGATGACGTTTTGTAACAGCCGCAAGTTTTAATCCTTTTGGAATTTCAGTCTGCAAATCTTTTAGACTGTGAACAGCAATATCAATCGTTCCATTCAGCAGTTCGTTTTCAAGTTCTTTGGTAAATAAACCTTTATCGCCGATCTTGGAAAGTGCAACATCAAGAATCTTATCTCCTTTCGTGTTGATAATCTTGATTTCAACGGAAAGATTTTTGTTTTTCTTCTCAAGTTCTTTTTTAATGAATTTGGCTTGCCAGAGTGCCAACTCGCTACCGCGTGAACCTATTACCAATTTATTTTTCTTCAACTTTTTCCTCTGCAATTTTCTTTTCGCCATTCAAAGTTTTGCCGTTGCCGTTTTTATCAGCAAGGTTAAAAAGCTCTTTCAGTATTACTGTATTGTTTGTTACTTCTTTTATATTCGATCCGGTCTCAGCATACTCGCGCAGCTTAACGGTAGGATTATGCAAGAGTCTTCCTATCATTCTGCGTGTCATATCATCAACTTTAGCAAAGTCATCATCACTAAGCTTGTGCTTAATTTTTTCCAATTCATTACTGCGGATCTCTTCAAAGAAAGAACGCATTGTTTTAATTGTAGGCACAACATCTAGCGAATTATACCAGCCGAAAAAGCCGATCATCTCTTCCATAATTATTTTATTCACAGAAGGAAGCTGGTCTTTACGTTTCTGCAGATTCTGATCAACAATAATTTTTAGCGAATCCATGTCATGGTAGAAAACGTTATCAATCTTTCTCACTTCAGGATCAATATCGCGAGGAACGGCAATGTCCATCATTACCATCGGCGATCCTCTACGTTTCTTCATCGCGTTCTGCACATCTTTAAGTGTTACTACATAATCAGCAGAGCTTGTAGCGCTGATAATAATATCATAATTGTGAAGCTGTTCATTTAAGAATTGAAACGGCACAATTTCACGACACCTTTATCACGAAGATGTACAGCAGCAAGTTCTCCGGTTTCTCCGGCCCCAATTACGAGTGCCGATTTTTTATCCAGACTTGAAAATATCTTTTCTACAACTTGAACTGCGGCGTAGCTTACAGTAACCGCACCTTCACCAATAGTTGTTTCTTTAATTGAGCGCTTGCCAACCTTAGTAGCAGTATCAAATATTCTTCTTAAAACCGGACCGGTGAACTCCATATCGTCGCTAATTTCAAATGAATCCTTCACTTGACCAAGAATCTGGCTGTCGCCGATAATCAAGGAATCGATACCCGCAGCAACAGAAAAGATATGTTTAACTGCTCCACATGAAAAGTACTTTGAAAAGTGTTCCAGTTTTATTCCTAGTTTTGGCTTGAAATCGATTAGCGATTGAATTAAAGGCGTTGAATCCAAACTTTGAACTTGAGGAAAACCGAATATCTCTGTACGGTTGCAAGTTGATATTACAACTCCATCAGAAAGAAGTGATTCTCTTAAATAAGGTATAAATTCAACAATCTCTTCACGAGAAAGGTGAACCGCTTCGCGAAGTTCCAGCGGCGAAGTCTTATGATTAATTGAAATGCCTATTAGATTCATTTTGTTACTTTCAATAGAACGAATGAAACGTCTTGGCCAGCGAATTCGTGACGATCAAAGACATAATTGCGAATAAAAATCCAATTAAAGAAAACATGATTACTTTTTTACCGTACAGATTACCGAAGAGCTTTAAGGTTATTCCAATACCATATGCAATCCAGACCAATAATGTCCCAATAAGTTTTGGATCGGCGTAGCTGAAATTCGGGAAAGCGGCTGGAAGCCAGATTATTCCAATTATAATTGCGATTGTTAAGAGAACAAACCCGATCACCATTGAATAAAAACTTAGCTTTTCAAGAATTTCTAGACTTGGAAGTCTATCGAAAACTATTCCGAATTTGTTAGCTTTCAGATTTTTGTAAAGAAGCATAAAAAGTAAACCATATACTGCTGAAATTGTTATACCGGAATAACCAAGCATTGCATTAATTACATGTAAGCCAAGTAATCTATTGCGTAGAACTTCCGGGACTATATAAGTATCGCTGATGAAGAATGATGAAATCAATTGGAAAACCAGTGAAAAGAAAATTATAAATGCGCCGGTTCCCCTAATATCCGTAAGCAATTCCAGAACAAAGTATGAAAAAGCAATTGAACATGCGATTATAGAAAATATCTCAAATTTGTTAGTTATCGGGGGGTGATTATATTCTATCATCCTAGCAATAAGAAAGAAAGTATGGAAAAAGAGAGTAACAAACAGAATAACCCGCTTAAAGTTATTTGCCGACTTTTTTTCGTTAAAAAAATCAAATACATATATACCAAACGCTCCCGCGTATAAAATGGGCAATATCGCGTTAAGTACTTTTATTGAATCGAGCATATTTATAGTATTCTAAATTATAAGGATTCCGCAGAATTAATTGCGGATTTTGTGGTGCAAAATTATGAATATCTGGCTAGAAATCCTCTATAACCCGAAATTATTGCTGCGTTGTTTCCAGTCTTAAAGAAGTCTATTTAATGAACGCTATATATAAGGGAAAGGGCAACTTTTCTTGCCAGAAAGTTGCCCATACTTTTAGTCCAAATTTACTTTCACTTTAATTTTTGTGATAAACATTAGAATCATAAGTCCAACTGCAGCGGGAAGTGCAGACCCAATTATGATAGTGATCTTACTACTAGAAACATTTGAAAAATTGCATTCAGTTTTGAGTGAACAAAATTTTATTGTCTTTTTTATAAAAGAACATTCTTTGAGGTAATGATGTATTTATGAATGATTATACTAACCCGTTGTGCGAATTAATCTTTACGAAGTAAAAAGCAATTATTTAATCAAAAAATGGAACGCGGATCAAACGGATTTATTATGATTTACACAGATATATTTTTGAATAATTGCTTTTCACTTTCTTTTACGATCATCCCAAATCTAATTCACACAACCGGTTATTCTAACAATCATCAACTCAAAAGAGAACTACTACCACCCTCTAGGCGGAAGTAGTTCTCTTAATTCATTTCGTTAAATATATTCAAGGAGCAACTTATTTTTGCAACACTACTTTTTTAATTATATAAATGTCGAATGTGAAAAAAGCAATCGCTTTGATTTGCAGGTTAGCTGCTACTTTGCTTGATATTTCTTTATTTCTTGATTAAGTAGATTAAATTTTTTAGCAACACATTTAATAAATTCTGGCTTCATAAATGAAATAGAACCTATCCTTATATAAATTCTAAGTGGTGTTTTAATATTGCCATCTTCATTTATTTCCTTTTTGAATCGGACATAATCAGTAATAAACTCTTGGAATATTATAACGTCACCTGTTTCGATGAACTGATAATTATTTTTGAGTAGATCTAATATCTTATCATTATTTTCTACCGCAACAGACATATATGAATTTCTTAATTCATTAGTTGAACCATCTGAAAAATAGAGTTAGAGAAATAGAGTTTTAAGTATTGCTGAATTTC
>CAZEDR010000088.1:0-11899 GCA_964510975.1 uncultured Melioribacter sp.
TCCTTACATCAACTGCATTCTTTGGATTTGTTGCAATCGGCATGCTTCAATTTTGGATGGTACTTCTGATTGTGCTAAGGGATTTTTTAATTACTCTACTAAGAGCGTATGCTGATTATAGAAGAGTTTCATTTACGACTAGTACACTGGCGAAATGGAAAACTTTTGCGCAAATGTTTTTTCTTTACTATTTACTTATTTTATACACACTTAGGACGATCCCTAGTTTGTCTAAAGATTATGTCACTTGGTTTACAACATTATTAAATCAAGAAATGATATTTTGGATAATGCTTTCAGTAACTGCTTTTACTGTGATTACTGGTATTATATATTTATACAGCAACAGATTTCTAATTAAACAGTTGTTTAGCCGTGCAAATTAATTTTCTTGAAAAACTGATAGGCTCCGGTTTTTATACCGGCTATATTAATAAGGCAAGCGGTACCTTCGGTAGCCTAGCCGGATTAATAATCTATTTAATTCCGGGATTTGAAAATCCGTCGTTAATGATTTTCTTCATTACGCTATTTATTCTTATTGGATTGCCTATTGCACGCAAATTCGAAGCTATTTATGGTGAAGACCCTAAAGAATACACTAATGATGAAGTAATTGGAATGTGGATTACACTCTTGTTTATTCCAAAAAAAATCTGGTGGATTCTTCTTGGTTTTTTAATTTGGAGAGCTTTAGACATTATAAAACCGTTTCCGGCAAAGCAACTTGAATCGGTTAAGAATGGATGGGGTGTTATTCTTGATGATATTATGGCCGGTATCTACTCTTTTATGATTCTGCATTTAATAATATTTTATTTCAATAAAATTATAGGTTAATTAGAAGCTAATGCAAGCTCACATTATTACCATAGGGGATGAAATACTTATCGGACAAATCGTTAATTCCAATGCTGCATGGATTGGCGATAGGTTGACAAGCATTCAAGTTGATGTACACAGTACCAGCGTTGTTGGCGATGACTCCAGACAGATTATGCAAGAATTTAAAAGAGTAACCGATGCATTTGATATTGTGTTGATTACAGGCGGGCTCGGACCTACACACGACGACATCACAAGAAAGTGTATAGTTGATTTCTTCAAAACTCAACTAGTAGTTGATGAAGATGTTCTGAGTGATATTAAAAAGTTTTTTGAAATTAGGAATAGACCATTAACTAAAACCAACGAAGACCAAGCATTGGTTCCTCAAATATGTACACCTATCAGAAATCCGCGCGGCACTGCACCGGGAATGTGGATCGAAAAAGATGATAAAATATTTGTTGCTATGCCGGGAGTTCCTATCGAAATGAAAGGGATGATGGAAACGTTTATTATCCCTCGGCTTGAAGCAAAAGTTGATAAGAAAAAAATGTTCGTCCGTAAAAACCTTCTCACGACCGGAATTCCGGAATCAACTTTGTTTGATAGATTAGGTAATCTTGACGAATTACTGGAAGGCAATAAAATGGCATTTTTACCAAATCAGTTTGGAGTAAGAATGCGTTTGACTGTTGAAGGCGAAACAGAAGAAACTGCCCAAAACAAGCTTGATGAAATTGAACAAAAAATCCGAGCATTAGTTGGAAGATATATTTATGGTAAAGAAGAAGATACTCTTGAAGAAGTTATTTCTCGTCTTCTGATAGATAGAGGTTTAAAAATAGCTATTGCCGAATCATGTACCGGTGGATTGATTTCAAATAGGATTACCAATATTAGCGGCAGCAGCACGTTTTTTGAAAGAGGCGTAATTACATACAGTAATGCGGCTAAAGTGGAAATACTCCATGTTGATGAAGATACAATTCAAAAAAATGGTGCTGTAAGCCTCGAAGTTGTTAGACAAATGGCAGAAGGCGTTAGAGCTGTTAGTGGTAGCGATATAGGAATTGGAGTTACCGGAATTCTCGGCCCTACCGGTGCAACCGAGAGCAAACCGGTTGGACTAGTTTTTATTGGAGTTTGCGATGATAAAATTTGCGCTGCAAAAGAATTTCGGTTTGGTGATGATCGGCTGCTTAATAAAGACCGTGCGTCGCAAGCGGCATTGGAAATGCTGAGAAGAAATCTTCTAGGAATTCCATACGATGATTAGACTTTTCATCGCTCTTGAAATTCCTAACGAAGTTATTGAACTTGTTCTTGCTGAAAGAGATAAATTACTTGGTGCAGAAAAGAATATTCGCTGGGAACCGAGAGAGAAACTCCATATTACGCTCAAATTTCTTGGCGATACAGACGAGTCTTTAATTGGAAATATTGAGCAAGCGGTAGAAAATATAGTGAAGAACACAAGATCATTCCAGATGGAATTGGGCAGATTCGGAGTATTCAGAAGAGATGGCGGGCCAAAGATTCTCTGGTTAGGAATGAAAGAAAGCAAAGAGCTCGAAAAAATTGTTAATGAGTTTGGTGATTCATTTGCTAAATTTGGCTACTCCAAAGAGGAAAGAAAATTTAAGCCACATGTTACTTTACTCCGGTTTCGTGGTCATGAGAACACAGATAAAGTTCTAAAATTGTTAGAAGTAAATCTTCCGGTAAAAAAGTATAGCGCACAGAATATCACACTATATAAAAGTGAATTAAACAAAAGCGGTTCAGTTTATACCGCAATAAAAAGATTTCAATTAGAAAATTAAAAGGGAGAAACTATGTCAACAGATAAAGACCAAAGAATTAAAATTCTTGAAGACACAATAATTAATATTGAGAAACAGTTTGGTAAAGGTACAATAATGAAGTTGGGAGCTGGAGTGATCGCTCCGGTAGAATCTATACCAACCGGTTCACTTTCTCTCGATTACGCTTTAGGTATTGGCGGCGTTCCGCGCGGCAGAGTTGTAGAAATTTACGGCCCGGAATCATCGGGTAAGACAACTTTATGTTTACACATCATTGCCGAGGCTCAAAAAAGAGGTGGTTTAGCAGCCTTTATTGATGCTGAACATGCGCTGGATGCAAACTATGCAAAACGCCTAGGTGTTGATACAACAAATCTTTTATTATCGCAGCCAGATTTTGGTGAACAAGCTTTAGAAATAGTTGACACTCTAGTAAGAAGCAATGCCTTAGATATCATTGTTGTGGATTCAGTAGCTGCTCTAGTCCCCCGTTCAGAAATTGAAGGAGATATGGGAGACCCTCAGATGGCTATGCAAGCTCGTTTAATGAGTCAAGCACTTCGCAAGATTACCGGTGCAATCAGCAAATCTAAAACTTGCGTTATTTTCATTAATCAGCTTAGAATGAAAATTGGTGTTATGTTTGGCAATCCGGAAACCACAACAGGGGGCAACGCATTGAAGTTTTATGCATCACTAAGACTAGACATAAGAAGAATTGCAGCTATTAAGGATGGTACAAACGTTATTGGGAATAGGACAAAAGTTAAAATTGCCAAGAGCAAAGTTGCGCCACCATTTAAAGAAGTTGAGTTCGATATTCTTTACAATGAGGGAATTAGCAAAGCCGGAGATATTATTGATTTAGCAACTTCTAAGGATATTTTGAAAAAGAGTGGTGCATGGTTTACTTATAAAGAGGATCGTTTCCAGGGAAGAGATCAGCTTAGACAAAAAATGATTGAAGATGCAAATCTATTTGCTTCGTTGGAAAGAGATGTAAAGACTGCTCTGGGAATGATTATAGATGAAGCTAAACCAGTAGTTAAAGAAGAAACTGAACCAAAGACTAAAAAGACAAAATGATAATTGCCGCGTTTCAAAAAAAGGGCAATGATGTAGTTGTTGTATTTGAAGACGGTTCCTACAGAAATATAGATTACCGAATTGTGGTCGATCATGGAATTTGGAAAGGCCAAGAAGTTGATGAAAAAAAAATTGAACTGCTCTCCTACGAGAGCAGTCTGCTAAAGGCAAAAGATTCTGCGTTTAGGTACTTAGGTTTACGGATTCACTCGACTTCCGAATTGAGATTAAAGCTTCAGAAAAAGAAACACTCCAAAGAAATAATTGAAAAAGTCATTGTATGGCTTGCAGAACAAAAATATTTGAATGATGACGAATTTGTGAAGCAATTTATAGCTGAGAAGATCAAAAAGAAACGTATAGGCACAGCTAAACTTGCAGCCGAGTTGGCAAAAAAGGGAATAAAACGCGAATCAATAAACGAAAATCTTCTTACGATTGATTACGAGAAATATTTCCAAAACGCGCTCGAATTGGGCAAAAAGAAGTTAGCTCAAATTAAGGGGAAAGAAACCGACGACAGAAGAATAGTTGCTAAGCTGTTTGCCTTTATGGCTACAAAAGGATACGAAAGCGATTTAATTAGGAAAGTAATTCAAAATCTTAACATGCAAACGGAAGATTAATTTTTTTCTAACGGTGCTCTTCTTTATTTTTGAATACACAATTAATGGTGACATAATGCCTCTCATGAACAAAATCGACTATTACAACATTGAAAGCTTGTTGAATGAAGAAGAAATAATGGTGCGCGATTCAGTTAGAGAATATGTTGATGCAGAAGTTTTACCAATTATTGAGAAATACAATCGTGAAGAAAAATTCCCAAGACACCTTGTTCCAAAGATGGGCGAAATGGGACTCTTTGGAATTACTCTACCACAGAAGTATGGCTGTCCGGAAATGAATAACGTTGCTTATGGTCTCGTTATGCAAGAGTTGGAAAGAGGTGACAGCGGTTTAAGAAGCTTTGTGTCCGTGCAAAGTGCTCTTGTTATGTATCCTATCTACACATTCGGCAGTGAAAAACAAAAAGATTATTGGTTACCCAAATTAGCCACGGGAGAAAAAATTGGTTGTTTCGGTTTGACCGAACCGGATTACGGATCCAATCCCGGAGGATTAATTACTCGCGCTGAAAAAGTTGATGGCGGTTATGTTCTCAATGGCGCTAAGATGTGGATTACAAATGGAACTGTTGCTGATGTTGCAGTTGTATGGGCAAAACTAGATGGCACTGTTCATGGTTTTTTGGTTGAAAAGGGAACTAAGGGTTATGAAGCTCCGGAAATGCATGGCAAACATTCACTAAAAGCTTCGGTTACATCCGAACTTATTTTCCAAGACGTATTAGTACCGGAAGAAAATATTTTACCGAATACACAAGGGTTGAAATCTGCTCTAATGTGCTTAACTCAAGCACGTTATGGTATTGCTTGGGGAGTTGTTGGTGCTATGATGGCTTGCTATGATTCAGCCTTAGAATATGCAAAGTCTCGTATTCAATTCAGCAAACCAATTGCTGCATACCAAATAACACAAGAAAAGTTAGTTTATATGATTACTGAAATCACAAAAGCTCAGCTAATGAATTTACAGATGGGCAGATTGAAAGATAAGAATCAATGCAAGCACACTCATGTTTCCATGGCGAAGCGAAATAATTGTGAGAAAGCCTTAGACATAGCTCGTGTAGCTCGCGAGATTTTGGGTGCAAATGGAATTCTTGATGAATATCCTATCATGCGACACGCTAATAATTTAGAATCCGTAAAGACATATGAAGGCACCCACGAGATGCATACGCTCATAATTGGAGAAGATATAACTGGCTTTGCCGCGTTCGAATAGAACCTTAGAGACCACCTTGTGTGGTCTTTTTTATAATATAATTTGGAGTTGGAATGAAAACTAAAATAGATTTTGAAGGCCTAACGTTTGATGACATCTTACTTGTTCCTTTACGCTCAACAGTTTTACCTAGAGAAGTAGATATCACTTCACTGCTCACTAGGGAGATCAAACTGAATATTCCATTCCTAAGTGCTTCTATGGACACTGTGACTGAATCCCAAATGGCAATTGCGATGGCTGCTCAAGGCGGAATTGGGATCATACACAAGAATATGTCAATTGAAAAACAAGCTGATGAAGTTGATAAAGTTAAACGCTCTGAAAGTGGAATGATTGTAAATCCGATTACACTTACACCGGATAGAACTATAAGAGAAGCCGAAGAATTTATGTCGAAATACCATATTTCCGGCATTCCCATAGTAGAGAACAATGGAAAACTTGTTGGCATTCTTACCAACAGAGATTTAAGATTTGAAACAAACAGAGATTTGCCTGTATACGAATTAATGACAAAGGAAAATCTTGTAACCGCTTCTCTCGGCACTACTTTGGAAGATGCACAGAAGATTTTACATCGCCACAGAATAGAGAAACTTCCGGTAGTTGATAAGAAGGGAATAATCAAAGGATTGATTACTTACAAAGACATTCTTAAGAAGAAAAAATTCCCAAATGCTTGTAAGGATGATCTAGGCAGACTAAGAGTAGGAGCAGCTGTTGGAGTAACTCACGATACAATGGATAGAGTAGAAGCTTTAGTAAATTCCAATGTTGATATTCTTTCACTTGATACTGCTCATGGACATTCCGAGGGTGTACTGAAAACAATAAAAGAGATTCGCAAGAAATACAGAAATGTTCAAATCATAGCGGGAAATATTGTTACAAAAGAGGCCGCTCTTGAATTAGAACGATTAGGTGTTGATGCTGTTAAAGTTGGAATAGGTGCCGGTTCAATATGTACTACAAGAATTGTAGCTGGAGTTGGTGTTCCACAAATTACAGCTGTTATAGAAGTAGCAAATTCATTGAAAGGAAAAATTCCGGTAATCTCAGATGGAGGAGTAAAACAAACCGGCGATGTAGCAAAGGCTATTGCTGCCGGTGCTGATACAGTGATGATGGGTGGTATGCTTGCCGGTTGTGATGAAACTCCGGGTGAAAAAGTTTTATTCGAGGGAAGAAGTTTTAAGGTTTACAGAGGAATGGGTTCACTTGGAGCAATGAAACAAGGCAGTAGTGATCGTTATTTTCAAGATGTTGAAGAAGATATTAAAAAGTTAGTTCCGGAAGGCATTGAAGGAAGAGTTCCTTATAAAGGTCCTCTCGCAGATACAATTTATCAGTTTGTCGGTGGTTTAAGAGCTGCCATGGGTTACTGTGGTTCAAAGAATATAACAAAATTTGTTAAGATATCAAATGCCGGATTACGGGAAAGCCATCCGCACGATGTAATGGTAACAGAAGAAGCTCCTAATTATCAAACTTCTCATAAAAATTAATCTAATTACAGTATGTATAAAGTTTTAATTCTTTCTTATTATTATCCGCCAATGGGTTTAAGCGGTGTGCAGAGAACTCTCAAATTTACAAAGTACATGAGAGAGTTTAACTGGCAGCCGACGGTAATTACAGCCGGGAATGTTGCTTATTATGCACATGATCTTTCTTTGTTAAAAGAAGCTGAAGAAGCCGGTGTTGAAATTATTCGGACAGATGCATTCGATGTGAATTCATTACTAGGAGCAAAATATAAAACTGTAAGTATGCCTAAAGAGTTTTTGCGCAAGTTTCTCTCTAAACTCAGCAAAACATTCTTCATTCCGGACAATAAAATATCTTGGTCTAAGAAGGCATATAAAGTTGCTAAAGAAATACTAAGCAAAGAGAAGTTTGATATTATTTATGTATCTGTTCCGCCCTACTCCCAATTTCTAACAGCGGCTAAGCTTAAAAAAGAATTTGGCATTCCATTGTTTGCAGATTATCGTGATTTATGGTATGGCAATCATTTCTCTTTCTACATAACTCCATATCATAGATACAAGCATAAGAAATTGGAATATGGTGCGTTAAGAGTTGCGGATAAAGTTACCGCGATTAATAGAAAGATTAAGGAAAAGATTCTACTTACATATCCTTTCTTAGAGTATGATGATGTAATCATACTTCCTCATGGATTCGATCCGGGTGACTTTGAAAAAACAGAGCAGATAAAACGAACGTCTACTAAAATGAAACTTACTTATTCCGGTATTTTTTACGAGAATATTACACCTGAATATTTACTACGTGCGTTTAAAGAATTAACAGTTGAAAATCCACAAATCGCTTCTCAGATTGAACTTGAATTCATTGGTCACTTGCGTGATGAAAACAAAAAATTAGTTCTTGAATTGAATTTGTCTGAGTATGTAAAAGAGCATGGCTACTTGGAGCATTCGGAAGTAGTTAAGTATTTGGTTTCAACTGATGTTCTTTGGATGATGATCGGGAATATTCAAAACGCAGATACAATTTCCACAAGTAAACTATTTGAATACTTCGGTACGAGAAAACCAATTCTTGGATGTGTGCCGGACGGAGCGGCAAGGAATTCTCTAATTGAATATGGTGCTTCATTTCTAACTTATCCGGATTATGTGAAAGACATTAAAGAAACTTTGATTGAAATCTTTAATCTATTCAAGAATAAAAAATTACCTACCCCTAATGAAGATTTTATTCTCAAACATGATAGACGATCTCTAACGGAACAGCTAACAAAAGAATTTCAATTTCATTTGAGAGAAGAATAATGAATGTTGCAATAATTGGATCCGGCGGAAGAGAACATGCGTTAGCTCTTAAGATTTCAGAAAGCAAAAGTTTAGAAAAATTATTTGTTATTCCTGGCAATTCTGGCACTAAGAATATAGCCCAAAACGTATTTCTAGATGTAGCGGATCACAATAGCATAGTTTCATTCTGCTTGAATGAAAAGATTCATTTGGTAGTAATAGGTCCAGAGAAGCCACTTACAGATGGATTGGCTGATACACTTCGCGAGAATGGAATTGTTGTTTTCGGCCCTTCTAAAAAAGCAGCTAGAATTGAAGGTGAAAAATCATTTGCAAAACAATTGATGCGCGATAATAATATTCCAACAGCTGCATTTAAAGTTTTCGATAAGGACAATTACGAAGATGCAATAAAATATTTACATTCATCAAATTATCCGGTGGTAATTAAAGCTGATGGTATTGCGGCTGGTAAAGGCGTTTTAATTGTAGAATCATTTGACGATGCTAAAGAAGCGTTGAAAGAATGTTTTATCAATTCCACATTTGGCGTCGCAGGTGATAAAGTCGTGATCGAAGAATTCATGACTGGCCAAGAAGCATCAATCTTTGCAATCACAGATGGACATGATTTCGTTCTATTACCAGCAGCTCAAGATCATAAAAGAATTCACGACGGCGACTTAGGGAAAAATACAGGTGGAATGGGCGCGTACGCCCCGACTCCATTTGTTGGAGAAAATGAATTTAAGTATGTATCCGAATCGATTATTAAACCAACACTTCTTGCAATGAAAGAAAGTGGAAACGAATTTGTTGGTTGTCTTTACTGTGGGATTATGCTTACTCCAAGTGGACCAAAAGTAGTTGAGTTCAATTGCAGATTTGGTGATCCAGAGACTCAAGTTGTCCTCCCTCTTATTAAGGGCGATTTTTTGCAGTTACTATATTCAGCTTCGGTTGGTGAAATTCAAAAGGAATTGGTTTCGATTTCTAGCGGAACATCCATTTGTGTTGTTATTGCTTCGCGTAACTATCCGGATAATTCTGAAAAGGGAATTGAAATTGTTGGATTGGAAGAATTTCCTTATAACGAATCTCATATTATTCATGCTGGAACAAAGGAAGTTGATGATAAAATTGTTACTGATGGAGGAAGAGTACTTGGACTAGTTACTTCCATTGAGGAAAATGATTTAAAACTCTGTAAACAAAAAGCTTACGAGGTGATTACGAAAATTCACTTTGATGGGATGCAGTACAGAAAAGATATTGCAGATAAAGGAATTTTAGCTAAAGGCTAAATCAGCCTGGGGGCCAATTAAGTTTCCTTCCTCCTAGTAAATGAATGTGTAGATGTGGAACTTCTTGACCCGAATCCGCTCCGGAATTTATTACTAATCTAAAACCGCTTTCAAAAATTCCAAGTTGTTTAGCAATAGTTTTTGCCGCTTCATACAGCTCACCCAGAATTTTGGAATGTCTTACGGGATCAATATCCCTTGCGGATTCAATTTCGGTAATTTTGGGAATTATTAAAACATGTACCGGCGCTTGCGGATTGATATCGTTAAATGCTAAAACGGAATCAGATTCGAAAACAATCTGTGCCGGGATTTCTTTACGAATAATTTTAGCAAATATTGTTTCAGCCATGACTAATCCTTTTCTATTTCATACTTTTTTAATTTGTTATACAAGTGGCTTCTCTGAATCCCGAGAATTTCGGCTGTTTTACTCATGTTCCAGCCATTCGCATTCAGTTGTTTTACAATAAATGCTTTTTCGGCTTTCTCTTTAAATTCTTGAAAACTATTTGAGATATTCAGCAAATCGTCGGTTTGATTACTAGATGATTGAACGAAAGTATTTACTTCCTTCTCTGTAATATCCGGCTTAGAAACCATTATCACGATTCGTTCTACAACATTTCTAAGTTCCCGCACATTGCCTTTCCAAGCGTGGCTCTGAAAAGCTTTCAATGCTGAAGCAGAATATGCCTTTTGCGCAAATTTATTTTTCTCACAAATCATTTTTGAGAAGTGCTCTACTAACAGAGGAATATCTTCTTTTCTCTCTCGTAGTGGGGGAATATGAATTGGAATTACATTTAGCCGGTGAAAAAGGTCTTCTCTGAAATTTCCGCGTGTGATTTCTAGAGCTAAATCTTTGTTGGTTGCAGAAATTATTCTCACGTCAACCTCAATTTTTGATGAGCCACCAACGCGCTCAATTCTGCCTTCTTCAATTGCGCGAAGGACTTTTGCTTGCGCTTGCGTACTCATATCGCCAATCTCATCTAAAAATAAATTTCCGCCATCGGCTAGTTCGAATTTTCCGAGTCTCTGCTTAAATGCCCCGGTAAATGATCCTTTTTCGTGACCGAACAATTCGGATTCGATTAACTCATGTGGAATAGCAGCACAGTTTACTTCGATTAATTCACGGTTTGTGCGCGGGCTAAGCCTATGAACTTCTTGCGCGATTAATTCTTTGCCGGTGCCGTTTTCTCCGGTAATCAGAATTCTTGCATCGGTAGTTGCAACTCTTGCTACTGTTTCTAAAATTTTTTGAATAACAGAACTTGTTCCAATTATTTTTTCATTAGTAAGAAGTTCTTTCTTTAACTTTTTATTCTCTTTAACCAAAGAAGAGTTATTCACTGCATTGCGAACAGCAATTAACAGTTTATCTCTATCAATGGGCTTTTCAATAAAATCGAATGCTCCTAACTTTGTTGCCTTTACTGCATTTTCTACACTGCCATGAGCTGAGATTACAATCGTCTTCAATTCGATTTCTTTTTCTCTCATCCAGTTGAGGATTTCGAAGCCATTTTTACCGGGCATATTAATATCTAGTAGTAGAGCATTGTAATCTCCATACTCAAGCTTAGATAAACCTTCAATTGAATCTGTAGTATAATCAACTATATAATCCTCGTATTCGAGAATCATTTTAATGCTTTCGCAAATCGCTCTTTCATCGTCAATAATTAAAACTGATTTCATATTCCTTCTCTGAAGTAAAGTAATTGATACACTAGTAAAGCATTAGACGGCTTAGAAGTAGGATTGACCTTGAGCATTTCAGCAAAAAGTTCACCTAGATGGTTTGCTATTAAATCTCTACTATCAAGTTCACCGTTAGCGAAAAAGTTTTGTTCCGTTTTTTCGACAAAGATACCCATAAATTTTGAGAAGTTGAACACGCTAATATTATAATGTAAAAACGCATTTCCGAAAAAATGAGAAAGTTTATCCTTGTCGCCAAAGTCGCTTGTCGGAGAATTGAAGAAAAGTTTTTTAGGTAGATTCTTTAGCCGTTTGCTAAACACAGATTTGGGCGGAGAGGGAAGTGGAATTTTTAAAATACCAACAAGGGGAAGTTTGAAATCAATCTTATCAAATGGAAGACAAGAGAATGTCAAACAAAGCAATGCTTCGGAAACATCATTATTAAAAAACGATACTGATTTGAAGAAAAGTATGTCAACTTGTTCAAGATCGGATGTGGTTTGTTTTAGCTTACTGAACTCTTCAG
>CAZEDR010000089.1:0-11893 GCA_964510975.1 uncultured Melioribacter sp.
AGATTTTCTATTCTATCAAAAAAGATATATTCGTCTCCGTACAACGAGGTGTTTGGTATGCATCTTTTACACAATGCTTCTTTTAGCAAATCGTTTTGATATTTATAGACAATCTTAACTGAATTCTGCCACATATTAAATTGCCATACTTGGTTAATTTCTTGGATTTGATTAAGCGTTTCATCCTTGACAATTATTCTTTTTAGGTAGTTTTCCCAACTAGTTCCCGTCCAAATCATTGCTACCATAGTATCCACTTCATCACTATTCATTTTGTAATAAAATTTCGTTTTATAAACATTTTCCCATAAACCATTTGACCATTCTAGTTTAATTAAAGAGTCTCTGCGGTTTTGACTTGAGTAAAAATTATCAACAAGATAAATATTTGACCAGTTATTATTTTCCCAATATTCAATTAATTCAGCTTTGTTATTACCTAATGAATCATACGAATATGTGTATCTAGCATAATTTACCCATTGATTTTCTTTGAAAAACTGGAATAAGTCTGTTTTTAAATTTCCATAAGTATCATAATAATATGTTGACATGAATGATGAATCCCATCTGTTTTCTTGCCAATCGAATTGTACTTCTTTGTTCAACCTATTCTTTTCATTATAACTATAACTGGTTTTATATGTATTCTCCCAAGTATTGTTTCCTTTTGCTTGTGAAATCAATTCCGTAATACTTCTAGATGAATTGTAATAAAATAGAAATTTAGAGCTGTGTCCGGAAAGCGAGTGAGTAATTAGACTATCAGCTAAGTCATTAGCGCTTTTTTTATTACCGTTCATTCTAAGAGATACGAAAGGAAAATATTTATTCTTAAATTCTGATTGGCCTAGACCGATATTCTTATTTCCGGAATATTCCAAATCGCTTTTAATAGGCTGTGCTTTCAATATACTTATTAGAGAAAATACTAATAAGAACAAATAACATTTAGGAGTATTTTTCATGGTTATCATAGAAGATTATATAGAATTATAAATTTGAGACCCCAAAGCTTATAGAAGAGTCCCTCCGTTTTTATTCTTTTATTTCTGATTTTAAGCTAATTCATGTACTTCAAATATTCAAGGACAAAACTGTTGGGTTATATAAAGCAAAAAGCCCCACAAATTGTAGAGCTCTTCTTAAATCTTTTTGCTTCACGCTGATAGCTGAGTGCCGACTGCTGATCGCTACATCAATTCTTCGGATGCTTCTCTACCCATTCATTCAGATACTTAATAATCTCTAGTGTTGAAGTTCCCGGTGTGAAAAGCATTCCAACACCTAACTCTTTCAGCTTGTTCAAATCGCTTTCCGGTATAATTCCGCCGCCAAATAAAAGAATGTCCTCAACTTCTTTATCCTTCATCAATTGCAAAATGCGCGGAAAGATTGTCATATGCGCGCCGGAAAGAATGCTTATTCCAATCGCGTGAACATCTTCTTGTATTGCAGCTTCAACAATCATTTCGGGTGTTTGACGCAATCCGGTGTAGATTACTTCCATCCCGGCATCGCGTAATGCAGCGGCAACAACTTTAGCTCCTCTATCATGTCCATCTAATCCGGCTTTAGCTACTAATACTCTAATCTTGCTATCCATCAATTGCTCCAATTTTTTCTATTCAAAAATAGCACGCCGGGGTTGAAAAGACAATTAGTAAACCAAGGAGAAAGATGTAACCGCAGAGAGCGCAAAGAGAAGCTGCGCAAAGGCCGCAAAGATTTAGAACTTTGTGTTCTTTGTTCATTCTTTGCGCGCTTTGTGGTTAAGCTTTTTCGGCTTTACTTTCTGTTTTGTCTATCCAGAAATCGGCGGGCTAATTCCAGATCACGAGGCGTGTCAACAGAAAGACTATCGTATTCTGTTACAACAATCTTCATCTTAAATCCATTTTCCAAAAACCGGAGCTGCTCAAGTTTTTCAATTTGTTCCAAGTCTGTAGGCTTTAGTGTAGTAAACTTAAGTAAAGTCTCCCGGCGGTAAACATAAAGACCAATGTGTTTATAAATATCAGCCGATTGAACCTTCTCTAGATTTGTTCTTGCGTCGCGGACAAATGGAATTGGAGAACGTGAGAAGTACATAGCGTAGTTGTGATAGTCGAAAACAACCTTTACAACTGCCGGCGATTTCATTTCCTCCACATTTGTAATTTTTCTGGCAAGTGTTGAAAGACTAACCTTCTTGTCTATCCAAAGAGGTTCAATTGCCTGATCAATCATCTTCCCTTTTATAAAGGGTTCATCGCCTTGTATGTTTACAACGATTTCCGCTTCGGGAATTTTATCAACTACAAAAGCAATTCTGTCCGATCCGCTTGCGCAGTCTTTGGGTGTCATATAAGCTTCGGCGCCGAAACTCTTAACAACTTGCAAAACTTTTTCGTCATCAACTGCAATAATTACTTTATCTAAAAGCTTGGATTTTTTTGCGCTGTTGTATGTATGCTGAATCATCGGTTTGCCGCCGATATCGGCAAGCGGCTTTCCCATTAAACGTGTCGATGCAAAGCGCGCGGGAATTATTCCTACAATCATTATTTATTCTGGAGTTATTGGGTGATTACTTTGGGAACTCTGAAAAACTCTTCCGTTTTGTTCGGTGCGTTCTTCAAAGCTTCTTCAGTTGTAATGGATGGTTTAAGTTCATCTTCGCGAAACACATTATTGTTTTCAACCGGATGAGAAAGAGGTTCAACATTCTCGGTATCAAGTTCATTTAACTTTTCAACGTAAGCGAGAATATCGTTTAGCTGATGCGTAAAATTTTCGAGCTCGTTTTCTTCAAACTTTAGTTTGGAAAGTGAAGCAATATATTCTACATCTTTTCTTGTAACAGACATTGTTTTCCTTTTACCAACCCGGATAGTTAACAGAAACCGGATTTAAACTTCCGTGCATACGAATTGAAATTGTGTGGTTTCTGTATCCGCGTTTTGGACTTGTAACAGTAAGCATATAAAAGCTTCGCGAAAAGTTTTCGAGATATGTTCTTATGTTAAGCAAGTATGAACTAAAATCGGCATTCAAGCTTCTGTTAAAGTAGCCGGAAACACCAACCATCTTTAGAATATCTTCACGAAGATCGCCGGCATATCCCATTGTATAAACTCTTTTAGATGAAACCGCGTTAGTAGCTTCTGCCAGCGAACGTTTTCCGGCAGTATCATCACCATCGGAAAGAACAATCATAATTTGCTGTTTCACTTCATTAACAGTGTATGAATTAACCATTGAGCGGGCAACATCTGCAACAGCGCCGTTAAAATCAGTTGAAGCAACTCCTTGCTGTATATTTCCAATTTCCAGTTTAGCTTGATCTGCCGTAACTCCGGGAGGCGTAATAGAACCGACTTGCGGAGAGAGATTTTCGCTGAACTGATAAATATTGAAATACGTTGTCAAAGATGGAATTGATCCAAGTCTTGTAACAATCTCAGTTGCATCGGATTTCATAATAGGCAAACGATTGTTTGCTTTCAAACTTGTACTGTTATCAATAAGCAAATGAACCGGAAGTATAACTCTTGATGCCGGCAGTTGAGAGAAATTAACTTCTGCTTCGCGTAGCTGCTCACCATCTTCAAGAACTTCAAATTGGTCTTTAGTAAGATTCACAATTCCGTTACCGGCACCATCAGTTACTTGGAATATCACATTAATGATATGATCTTGGCTAACATTTGCCGGATCGTAATTAGTTGAATAATCGTGAACCTTTATTATGTTTGACGCAGATTGAGGAATGTCTTCTGTTTGAAAATATTGTACTGGTGAATCCGTCCACGAACCGGTTGTATATAACGCACGCACTCTCCATGCATACCATGTTGCGTAAGAAAGCTGACCGGTTGAATATGTAGTTGAAGTTAATCCCAAAGCTTTTGGTGTCGTATTCCACGTAGATGCTGTTGGTAAAATATTCTTTCCTGTTGTCGGCTCAAGAAACACTTCGAAGACAGTTCCAATTGCCGCAGTAGTTGACCATTGAAGTGTTGTACCGAACGCAGAAACAGAAGTCGTTCCATCCTTTGGAGTTGTAAGCTGAAGCGCTGAAGAGGTTGTAGTTGAATCTGTTGGAGTTGTTGTGTCATTGTTAAATGAGCAGCCCGAAACAAGTAACATTGCTGCTAACACAATCCGGCTATATTTCATAATAATTTTTTTCATAGAATTTCCAACTGATCTGCTTATTCAAATATAAATAAAAATTATTAATGTAGGTATGATTAGAACTTTTCTTTGAAGAAGTGTTATTATGTATAAAACAAAAGAGCAGATCGCCCGGTTGCCCAAACGTCTGCTCTGTTCAATCAAATTTGTCCGAATGAATTTTTCTGCACCCAGCCTACTTTTCCGTCGTTAAGACGAATTTTAGCCCACTCGCCTACTGCATCTTCGATGCTGAATTTTACACCTTCGTGTATTACGAACGCATCGTTACTTTTTTGATCCGGCGATACCTTTGCAGAATAAGTTTGTTCTACCAAGATTCCATAATCGGTTGCGGCCTCACGGTTTATTCTGACGAATAAGATCACAACCAGCAGCATTAAGACTGATAATGAAATTGATCCACACAGAAATGAAATTCTTTGCAAACGCCCGTTGCGGGAAAAGAAATAAACTGCAATGCTGACAAGAAGAATCCAAAATACAACTATTACAAAAACGGACCAGCCGCTTATTCCAAAGCTTGTTACCAATCCTTCCCACCAAGAAATAATAAACAATTTCGGGATTTCAGAAATTTTATCAACTGTACGGGCATTTGCAATGCGCAAGTTGTATGCTAAATCTTCATCGTTAGGCTCAATCTTCAAGCCCCTTTCAAAGGAGAGTATTGATTTGCCAAGATTTCCTTCTTTGAAATAAGCGTTGCCAAGATTGTAGTAAAGTGTCCCGCTCTCAAATCCTTGGGCTAGTATTTTTTCGTAAGTTGCAATCGCTTCGGAATAATTTTGATTTTGATAAAACTTATTTGCCTTCTCCATCAACTGATCGGGTGTTTGAGCTGACACATTGCCGGCTGAAACGACTGAGAATACAACTAATAAGAAAATTCTAAACAGTTTCATTTCTTACCTCCAATCGAAGAATCCAGATCGACAATAACTTTTACCGTTTCTTCGTACATATCATTTGCGGCAGCTTGCATTTCTCCTTGAGGTGCAAAGCGGGCAAACTCGCATCGTTTAGCTATCTGCTTAACACGCTGAATCATTTCATCGTTAATATTTTTTCTTTGCAGTTTTTCAATTGCTCCATCAACTGTGAATTCTGATTTCTGAATTGAGAGTTTATCTTCCAAGTAACCAAATAGAGCAAATGATATTTCGGAATAAAAATTAGTAGTCTGTTTTGAATCAAGCGCCGCTTTAGCAAGCTTCAAACGTTTGCGTGCTTCTTTTTCTGCCTTCTGAAATTTAAGAAGCTGAACGTTGCCGTAAAGTTTATCCTGTTTGCTCTTGTAAACAAACGCGCCAACCATAGCGAAGAATGGAATTACAATCGAAAGCCAAAACCATGGTTTGATAAATGATATTTCTTGCTTCGGTTCCAAATTGAAATCGGAAAGTTTAATAAAATGAATGTCCTCGTTAAGAAGCTTAACATCTTCCTTATTAAAATTGCTTGAGGCAACTTCGCCGCCGACACCTTGACGAACATTTATTTTGAAAGTCTGAGACTTCAAAGTAACGTATTTCTTAGTAGATGGATTAAAAAAGCTAAACTCTACAGCCGGGATTTCTTTTGTTCCAACTGAGCGAGGAACAATTAAATAATCAACAATTTTTTGTCCGGATACAACCGAGCCGCGATTAATGTTTTCAACTGTCTTGGGCTCATACTTTTCAAATCCGCCCGGAAGCTGAAGCTGCGGAACATTGAGAAGTTTAATATTTCCACTTCCGCTTAAATTCATTCTAAGCGTTACACTTTCATTTGTTGCAACATTATCCTTATCAAGTTCTGCTCTAAAGGTAAAATTACCAACCGCGCCATTGAAGGAAGCCGGAGCTCCGGAAGGAAGCGGATCAACTTGAACTTTGAGTGTGTTGGATTTAGCAAGGAACTGAACCGTTTCTGATCTGCCGAAAAATGAATCGTTAAAAAACTCGTCGAACATATCGTTACCGGTACGTTTCTTTTTTACAATAACCGGAATGTTTAATTCAAATGGAGTAACATTTAGAGTGCCGGTTTTACTTGGGAATAGAGCAACTTGTTTAATTGTTGCAACTCGGAATCTCTCACCGCGATACATTTCCAAATTAAAATTAATCTGTTTGATAGGGCCAATTTCTTCGGACCAGAAGCCTTCATATGAAGGTAGCTTTGTAATCTGGGGTGAAGCAATATTCAGCTTTGTGTAAAGTTTATAAACAACTGTAATTTGCTCACCTTGAGTAACATGAGTTTTATTTGTTTCGGCAACAATAAAAACATTTTTTGCTAAATCTTGCTGACTGTAACCGCTGCTGTTTGATTGCTGCTGCTGTTGGGGTGAACCTTTTTCAACTTTAATTTTGATTGGCTGAGTTGAATAAGCTTTACCGGCATAATCCAGCGAAGCTGATCCAATTGTAAATTCTCCCATGTTCGCTGGCTGAAGAATGTAAGCGAATCCAATTGAGCCGCTTACCCGACCATTAATAATCTGCATGCTGGATGATTGATTGGGTCCGCTTAAGACTCTGAAGCCGGCAAAGTTAGGTGGACGAAAATTACTTATATTATTTATGTCTCCACCCTCAAAATTGAAATCCACTTGAAAGCGGTCGTTCTGACCAACTGTTGTTTTTTCAATCGAAGCGGAAAATTTTTGAGCGAATAAAGTATTTGTAAAAGCAACAAACACAAAAGTCAGTAGCGAATATTTCAAGATTGTTTTTAACATCTTAATTCTCCGAATTGGAATTTTTAATTCTCAATTCTAAATTCTCCATTCTCAATTACTATTACCAGTCTTTATCTGTTGCGTAAGCTTTACCTTTTACTTTACGAAGCTTCTTCTGCATATCTTTTTCATTATTCTTCATTGCCTCAAGGATTCGTTGTGCTTCTTCTTTTGAAATCTGATTCTTTGGCTGAGGCTGCTGCTGTTGTTTCTGCTGATCCTTGTTCTGATCTTTTTTGTCTTGCTGATCTTGCTTTTGCTGCTGATCTTTATTTTGATCTTTATTTTTATCGTTCTTGTTTTGCTGATTCTGCTTGTTCTGATTTTGCTTCAGCATATTCAACGCATAAGAAAGATTGTACTTAGTTTCCAAATCGTTTGGATTGGTCTTAAGCGCATTTTTATAAGCGCCAATTCCATCCTCATACTTCTGCTGCTTCAATAAAGCGTTGCCAATGTTATGGAAAGCCTTCGATTTCTTTTCTTTATCGTCAGTCAAAGCCATTGAGTTTTTATATGATTGAATTGCTTCGTCGTATCGGCCTTGCTTATAATAAGCGTCACCAAGATTGAAATGTCCTTGAAACAACTGCGGATCTTTTTCCAAACTTTTTTTGAATTTCACTTCGGCATCTGCAAATTTATTTTCTTTGTACAAGTCAACGCCGTCGTTATTCAAACTGCGCTTGCTTTGTGCAGAAACAGAGCCAAGCAATGCTAATCCAATAATAATTGCGGAACTAAATTTTTTCATCGGATTTCTCCTTTCCGCATCTGCTCAAGTTTATCCAGCCATTTTGTTCTTTTTGAAGTCATCATAAACTCTGCGATCAATAAAAATATTGCCGGGAATAGAAAATAGTAGAAGCGGTCTTCATACTCAGTAACTTTTTTCGATCCATATTCCGATTCTTGAATCTTTGCCAAATCATTGTAAATATTATCAAGCTCGTCTTCCGTATTACTTCCACGATAATACTTGCCGTTCCCCTTTTCTGTTATAGTCTTCAAAGTAGCTTCATCAAGCTTGGTCAAAACTATTTGTCCTTCACCGTCTTTCTTATAACCAACTTGCGCACCGCTCTCATTATAAATTGGAATTGGTGTTCCCGATTGTGAACCAAAGCCAATTGCATATATGGCTACATCTTTCGAGTTGGCTTCGCTAATCGCTCCATCTATATTTCCTTCATGATCTTCACCATCGGTAATAACAACAATTGCTTTCTTCGTACCGTCATCATAACGAAACGATTTTAGAGCTAACTCCAATGCCGAGCCGATGTTTGTTCCGGGCTGAGGTACCGAGTTAAAATCGACAGCATTCAGGAACAGATTTGCTGCTGAGTAATCTGAAGTAAGGGGAAACTGAACAAATGCCTGTCCGGAAAAAACTATTAAACCGATTCTGTCGCCTTCGAGTTTTTGAATTAGTTTAGCAATTTCGAAGCGTGCTTTTTCCAATCTGCTCGGCTTAATATCCTCTGCTGCCATGCTTCTCGAAACATCTAATAGAATGTAAACATCAATTCCTACTTGCTTAACATCTTCAATCTTAGTTCCAATCTGCGGGTTTGCAACTGCTAAAATCAGCAAGGTTAAAGCGAACAAGAAGACGCCAAACTTAATTGCAGATTTGAATAGGCTTCGTTCCGGAAAAATAACTTTGTGAAGTTTTGTTCCGGCAAATTTCTCCAGCAGCTTATTCTGATTTTTTTGCAAATACCAATACAATACAGCGAGCACCGGTATTAGCCACAAGAAATACAATATTGTACTATGTCCAAATCGAATCATAATTCTTTAATAGAACGCAGATTAAACAGATTGAATTGATTTAAACTGATTTTCAAAAACTTTTCTTTTGATCTGCGCAGTCTTTCCAAAATTTAGTAATAAACCGACCTCAATTTTTGTTGCTCTGAGGTAATTAATTAATTGTGCTTCGTGTTCCTCTATCAAGCATTCTGCTGCTTTTAATTCTATAATCACTTTATCCTCAACAATAATATCCGCAAAATAATCACCAACTTTTTTCTGTTTATAAAAGACTTCTATCGGCTTTTGTTTTTCACAATGTAAGCCCATCGATGTTAATTCAAAAAGCAAAGCATTCTCATAAACCTTTTCTAAAAATCCAAAACCCAAAACATTATAAACATGATAAAACGCTTTAATAATTTTGTCTGTAATATCAGCGTGTAAATATTCCATCTGTTTTTATCTGTTTAATCTGTTAAATCAGCGTTCCATTAATTCGTTGTTACGGTAATCTTTTCAAGTAAGTTTTTGATAATCCAACTTCTATAAACAATAAAAGCATTCCAGCCAGAGCCCAATTGAAAAACAATTCCTTTGCATGGCGGTACGATGTAACTTCAACACGTGTTTTCTCAAGATGATCTATCTCATCGTAAATTTCTGCAAGTTTACGATTGTTTGTAGCGCGGAAATATTTTCCGCCGGTTGTAGAGGCTATCTGCCTCAAAATGTTTTCATCAATTTCTACCGGCACCATCTGGTAACGAATGCCGAACGGAGTCTGAAACGGATAAGGAGCTTGACCAATGGTTCCAACACCGATTGAATAAATTCTGATTCCAAATTTTTGTGCAATCTGTGCCGCTGTTAGCGGGTCAATATGCCCGGCATTGTTAACACCATCGGTAAGCAAGATCATAACTTTGCTTTTGGCTTTACTGTCTTTCAATCTGTTAACACCGTTAGCGATTGCGTTGCCAATTGCGGTTCCATCCTCTATCATTCCCATTTGAATATCTTTGAGAAGATTTCTCAACACCGAATAATCAATTGTAAGCGGGCACTGTGTAAAACTTTCGCCGGAGAAAATTACTAAACCAATTTTATCTACGGTTCTTCCTTTTATAAACTCATCAATAACTTTTTTTGCCGCATCAAGACGGTTAGGTTTAAAATCCTCTGCAAGCATACTTCCGGAGATATCAAGAACCATAGCGATATCAATTCCTTCGGTGTAAAAATTCTCGCCGCTGCTGAAGCTTTGGGGGCGTGCTGCTGCAATAATTAAAAATGTTAAACCAAGCAGACGTATATATGATGGTACGTGAGCAAGTTTCTCTCTCAATGTAACCGGTGCTTTACCAAAAATCTGTAACGATGAGAATGTTACATCCGGAGTAATTTTTTCTTTCTTCTTCCAATACCAATAAGCAAGCGCCGGTATTGCAAGCAAAAGGACTAAGACATATGGATATGCAAATGATACATCACTGAACATTTGCTTCTCCTTCTTGAACCGGTTTTGGCAGAGCTGGAATTGTTAGCTTTACCATCTCATAAGCTTGTGTCATCATTTCATCATTGATATGAGGCATAGGTTCAAACTTTGCGAATTTTACCAAATCAGCATTACTGAAAAATTTATCTGCTGTTTCTACAATTACTTTTCCCTCTTCCAAATAACTAAGCACCGGAAGTATTTCCGACGAAGGCATTTCAAGTGCGCGGAAATTAAAACGCTTTTCAAAATACTCACGTACAATCTCGGTTACTTCGCTATGAAATTCTTTCACCTTTCCATTTTGCCAGAGTTTCTTCTGACCAAGTTCATCAAGTTTAGCGAGAGCAATATCGTACGGAGGAATGATTACTTCCGGCTTTAATTCAATCTTGCCTTCTTTTCTCTTCTTCCAATATTTATATAAGTAATAACCGCCAATTACCAAGCCGACCGTTCCCACAACTACCAACAACATAATCCACCAAGGCAAAGGAATTGTATAAGGTTCTTTCACATCACGGATATCTTCTTGCTGATTGACTTGAAGCTTATTGATTGTAATTGTTATAGGGGTTGTGGCTAAGAACTTACTCTCTCCGTTTTTTCCTTCATAGTACTCGATATTTAATGAAGGAATTGTTACTTGAGCAGAATCATATTTAGAAAAAATAAATTTATGATATTCTACAATTTTGCCGTCAACTTCTTTTTTATCAACCGGAAGAGTTTGAATATACTCCAGCACTTTGATGCTGTCTTTTACCGGCGGAAGCTTTATTGATATACTTTTATCGTAACGCGCTTCAATTGTTAATATAATGTAATCACCGACTTGATAAACAGTTGTGTCCGTAGAAACCGCAACAGAAATTGTCTGTGCCTTAATCGAAATAGCAGCAAAACATATTAGCAGAAAAGTGAATCGGAATATTTTTACCATCTTTTCTCCCTCTGCTTAAAGAAATCTACCAACGGCTTTACATATGATTGGGATGTTTCAATTTCGATTGAGTCCAGACGGCTTGAAAGGAAAAGCTGTTTACGGCTTTGATTCCATTTTTTCGTATGCTCAACAACAGTTTTCTGAACCGTTTTATCATTAGTATCTAAATAACGAATCTCACCGGTTTCTGCATCTCTGAATTTCACCAATCCGGCATCGAACAGAGCTTTCTCTCTTTGATCTTGCAGAACAACACCAATCAAATCATGTTTACGTCCGACAATCTTTAAAATTTTATCATAGCCGCCATCAATAAAGTCAGAGATCAAAAACACAATTGCTTTTTTCTTAATTGTATGATTGAAATACTCTAGCGCGCCTTTAAGATTAGTTTGATTTCCTTCCGGTTCAAATTGCAAAACTTCCCGAATGATTCTTAGCGAGTGAGTCTTTCCCTTTTTAGGAGGAATGAATTTTTCAATCCGGTCGGTAAAAAGAATCAATCCAACCTTATCATTATTCTTTAATGCAGAGAAAGCCAGAATAGAACTTAATTCCGCTGCAATCTGCTGTTTTGTTTTTTCAACTGAACCGAAACCGAGTGAACCGCTCATATCAACAAGAAGCATAACGGTTAGTTCACGTTCCTCTTCAAAAATCTTTACGTAAGGATGACCAAACCGTGCGGTAACATTCCAGTCGATGTTTCTTATATCATCGCCAAAATCGTATTCGCGCACTTCAGAGAATTCCATTCCGCGTCCTTTAAACACAGAATGAT
>CAZEDR010000090.1:0-11789 GCA_964510975.1 uncultured Melioribacter sp.
GGAGCCTTGCCGGTGTATGGAAGACCAACATCAACACCAGAATCAATTAGTTTGCTTGTTGGTGCGAGATGCAAAAATTTTAAATCCGGTAGACTACCGTCAGCTTTCCTCGGTCCGCGAACACCGGTTGTATCGATTGATAGAAAATCAGATTCGGAAACATTATATACCGGATTCCACGAATTATTTGATTGTACAACTCGACTGATAAAGTTGACACCGGGTGAAAGATATGAAACACAGTTCTTTACAGTTGCAGTACTAGTCGCTCTATAATTTCCCGGAATACTAAAATTATAAGAACCATTTCTAAAACCGGTACAATTTAAAATCGTCATCGAGCCGCGGTCATTATTCTGATCGTAACCTTTCACTCTGTTATCAAAACACAAACTGTTTTTGATTGTTACATTGTGGCGCAAGCTATCTTTGTTAGAATTATCACCTCCGCCCATTTTAAAACCATTTCCATTTCCAGTTGCAATCTGATTTCCATCCTTCAAATAGCCATTCATAAACGACCAGCAATTTTCGATAACAGTTGTAACATTATCAGCCGGACGCAAATATCCATCCCATCCATCATCGGAGTTTTGCCAAGCGCGGCAGCCGTAAAAATAATTTCCGGTTCCAACATCAAGCTTTGGCGCAAAACCATCAGCGTTGCCGCCACCTGGTGGATCGTAATTATAATATGAATCACAGTTTATCACTCGGTTATACGATGCACCATTGCCAAACTGCATTCCGGAATTCTTGTTATCGTGCACTACACAATTTTCAACAAGGTTATAACTTCCGTTTATTGCAATTCCATTATGAGTTGAATACGTTGCTTCAACACCTTTTAAGTGCCAGTAATTGCCATTCAATTTTATTCCATCGCTGGATGTTTGTTTGGAAAAATTGAAAACCGGCTTTTCTCCCGGATAAGCCAGAACATGATAGTAATTCGTACTCGTTCCGCTTTTTGAAGATGAGCCTAATGAAATTGTACTGGCTGGAGAGTACAATCCACCACGTATGTAAATAGTATCTCCGGCGGTAGAAACTGATGCGGCTTTGATAAGAGTGGCAAAAGGAAGTTCCTTCGTTCCGTTATTAATATCATTGCCGGTTGTAGAAACATAATAGGCTTTTGGCAAAATCTGTGCAATAAACGTAAAGAAGAAAACGAAAATTAAGATAGTATTAGATTTCAATTGATTCATCTAGTTGATTCCATTTTAAGCAGTATTTTTAATAATTAACAAACTATATTTAACAATGACTTTATCGATTACTATTTTGCGTAAAATTTCCCTTAAATACAAGTCAATACTTTCATATCGCTTTAATTAAGGGAAATTATTAGAAAATCTTATTTAGTTATCAGTTCAACTACAACGACTGATTTTGAAGGTAAAACTACCTCTAAAGCATCTTCCACTATTTTGAAATTAGAAAACGAATGAACAATAACAGTGTTTGGTGCTTCAAATGTGTTGTAATCATTAATCTGTTTAGATGTTAGAACTTGTGCGGCAACATTTTTCGGTTCGATTCCGTTTAGCTGTATTACAACTTTCTCCATTTTATTCGGGTTAACATTTGTCAGAGAAACGTGAATCTTTCCATTTTCATCTTGCGAAGCTGAGCAGTTTACAGCCGGAACTTTCTTATCACCAAACGTATAATCTGTAGTCTCAATCTTTGACGGAATCAGTTTTGCATTCTGATGGACTTTGAATAAATCGAAAACATGATAAGTAGGAGTTAGAACCATCTTCGGTCCATCAGTTAAAATCACAGCTTGCAAAACATTAACCATTTGAGCAATGTTAGACATCTTTACACGATCAGCGTGATTGTTAAAAATATTTAGATTTGTAGCAACAGTAATTGCATCACGCAAACTGTTTTGTTGGTAAAGAAATCCGGGATTTGTTCCCTTTTCAACATTGAACCAGTTTCCCCATTCATCTACAAGCAAACCAATTCGCTTTTCGGGATCGTATTTATCCATTACTTCGCTATGCTTAGTAACCATTTCTTCCATGAATAATGTTTTCTTCATCGTAGCAAAATATTCTTCTTCATTAAATTCAGTCGCCGAACCTTTATCTCCCCAAGTTTTTGGTACAGTATAATAATGAAGAGACAAGCCTTGCATTAACCATCCGCCAACATTCTTCATGAGAGTTTCTGTCCATTCGTAATCATCTGAGTTAGGTCCGCCCGCAATTTTATATAAACGATTCTTTCCATAATTTCTTGTATAGGTTGCATAACGCTTATATTGATCGGCATAAAATGCCGCGCTCATATTTCCGCCGCATCCCCAATTTTCATTACCAACTCCCCAATATTTTACAGTCCAAGGTTTCTCTCTTCCATTTTGTTTTCTGAGATTAGCCATCGGGCTCTCGCCATCAAACGTAATATACTCAACCCACTTAGACATTTCTTCTACCGAACCGCTGCCAAGGTTTCCGCAAATATATGGCTCTGCACCAATCTGTTCGCATAAATCCAGAAATTCATGAGTGCCAAAACTATTGTCTTCAACTACTCCGCCCCAATGTGTATTAATCATTTTAGGTCTTTTTTCTCTTGGACCAATTCCATCCATCCAGTGATATTCATCGGCAAAGCATCCGCCCGGCCAACGGAGTACCGGCAATTTGATTTTCTTCAGCGCTTCAACAACATCGTTTCTTATTCCGCGTGTATTTGGTATTGGTGAATTTTCGCCAACCCAAATTCCGCCATAAATGCAGTGACCAAGATGTTCCGAAAAATTCCCGTAGATGTTTTTATCGATAACAATTTTGGTATTGCCTGCATCTAACGATATTTTTGTTACAGCTTCTTGCGCATATAACAATAAAGCGCTGAACATAATCAGCGCACAAACTTGAATTTTCTTTTTCATTTTTGAGCTCTTTATTTATCAGTTGTTTTCTAAGTAAGGGCGAACATCAGTGATAATCATATTAGCTTTAGTTGCTGCTTCAATTCCGGAATCTCCATCCTCAAAGACTTGGCAAAACTCTGGTTTAACATTTAGTAAACGTGCAGCTTCAAGAAATTTATCCGGCGCCGGTTTTGGTTTGAAAGGATCATCTGCTGTTATGATTATAGGGAACAAATCTATGATACCGATATTTGTTAGAGATTCGTGAACATTAATTTTCCTTTCGCCTGAGACAACAGCCATTGGCATTTTGTCTTTAAATTCTTGCACAACTGCAACAACCGGTTCCAACGGACCTACAGTTTTTAATCCTCTTCGATAAATATTATTCTTTTCATCAATAACTTTTTCAACATCAACATCAGAAGAATTTTGTTTGCAGTATTCACTCATTATTTGCCGGCTTGGAATTCCTTTTCTTGAGAAGAAGAAGTCGTAATCAAACCGTAAGCCGGAATTAGTGACTGCTTCTTCCCATGCTTTCATGTGAAGAGGCATTGAGTCCACAAGAGTACCATCACAATCAAATATCAATGCTTTAGCTTTCGGATCTACAAGAATTTTATTTTTCAATTACTCTCTCTAAACATTTTAACTAAACTAAGTCTTCTTAATTCTATTTAACTTACTGAAGTTACGCATAAGTTGAATTTCATGAATTTTCCTTTGTGAAACTTGGTGACTTAGTGCTTTTGTGGCTTAATTTCTTAAACTTTCTTTTTGCCACTAAGTCACAAAAACACTAAGAAATAACACAATGCGTAACTTCAGTTAACTTAGTATGATCTCACACATTCTTCAGCTTAATAGCTTAGAAATTAACAATCTATTTTGTCGAAAATTTATAAATAGTTGCTTGCCTGTAAAGTGTTTTTTTGCTGGCTTTCAATGTAGCTGAAGGCCACTCCGGTTTATTTGGTGAATCCGGAAATTTTTGCGCTTCCATGCAGAAACCGGTTCTATGCTGATACATAACTCCGTGCTTACCTTTTGATTTTCCATCTAAGAAATTTCCGCTATAAAACTGCACACCCGGTTGATCTGTAAATATTTCCATTAATCTACCTGAATTGGCTTCGTAAACCGTAGCAAATTTATAAACTAGTTCTTGGTGTTTATTTAATACCCAGTTATGGTCGTATCCCAAGCCAAACTTAATCTGCTGATTATCTGCGTCAATATCTTTTCCAATTGCTTTTGGTTTTCTAAAATCGAATGGAGTATTTGCTACATCAGCCAGCTCGCCGGTTGTTATCAATCCTTTATCAACTGGTGTATATTTATCTGCGTCAATCATTAGCTCATGTTCAAGAATAGTTTTAGTTGGATCACCAGTTAAATTGAAATATGAGTGATGAGTTGGATTTACTATCGTATTCTTATCAGTAGTGGCTGTATAATTAATACAAAGTTCATTATCGGCATTTAGCCAATAATGAACTGATATATCAACAGTTCCCGGATATCCTTCTTCTCCATCAATACTAACATAATTAAGAGTTATGAAAGATCCGCCCATTTTATTTTCGGCACCAACAACTCGCCAAACCCTTTTATTAAAACCAACCTTCCCACCATGAAGATGGTTTTCACCATTGTTAATTGACAATTGATAATCAGTTCCATCTAAACTGAATTTTCCTTTGCCTATTCTATTTCCATAACGGCCTACAATTCCGCCAAAATAAGACTCCCCTTTTTCATAACCGCTAACATCATCATAACCAAGTACAACATCTTCTAATCTGCCATTTTTATCCGGCACAAATAAAGAGACAACTGTTGCTCCATAATTTGTTATTTCAGCTTTCAATCCATTCTTATTAGTTAGTGTGTAAAGATATACTTCTTCTCCATTGCTAAGTTTTCCAAAAGACTTCTTTTCTACCATTGGGGATTCCTCTTTTTTAGGCTGGCATGAAACTAAAACCAATACGGCTGATAATAAGAAAACAATTGTTTTTAACATTTTCAGATTCATTCTAGGCTCCGAGACAAATTAGTTTCTGGTTATTATTTTTTTTGCATTAAATACTAAATCAACCTTCAATTTATCATTAGCACTATTTACGGAAACAATAATAAGAGAGATCAATAATATTTAAAAGACTTTTCTCACTCCCAGTAAAGTTTTTTAGTTTTTATTTCCTGGAGTAAATAACCGAGTCAATTTACTCGCCTGTGAAAAGCAAAACCATTATTGTAAATAAAATTTGAATCTAGTTTTATATTTCTTACAATTACACAAATAATTTTTAATTATTGGAAACAAATAAACAAAAGGGGAATTTCCTGAACACTTAAAACGAAAGCATGAACTTAACCAATAGGATTAGAACCTTACTACCGGTCAAAGCGCTCTGGGTTGCAATAGCAACCGGAACAATTTCCCTTATATCAATAATTACAAATGTTCACTTCTATATTCCCGGAACCAACGCCTTATCAGATGCCCGCGAAATATTTAACTCACTTGGTGCTGCAATATCGGGCCCGATTGGAGGGATAATAGTTGGCACAATTTCTTGTTTAATAAGTCCTACCGATGAGTTACGTTATTATATGATTTTTCAACATTGGATGAGTGCTATTTGGATCGGCTGGGCATATAAGAAATTAGTTTTCGAAAAAACCGGAATGCCTCATCTTGCTTGGGCGTGGATCATTCTAATATTTGTTTATTACATCCCTTCATACATACCCGTGTACTTCATTACTTATTTCTTTTTCCCGGATGTCTATATTTCTTTTGTCGGCGGATCGCTTCCTCCTATTGAGACACTTCTAAAATTATATCAAGGATGGGTTCCCGAAATTATATTTACTACAATCTATACCACTCTCATACTTGTTGCTCTTCCGGAGTCATACAGAAAACCTCGCTGGGGAATGCCGGTTATAAAAAAATATTCTCAGCTCAAATCGGGAATTTTTAGAAATTTGTGGGAGAAGAAATTCAGCAGAAATTATCTGGCAATTCGACTTTCACTTTGGTTTATACTTTTATTTACAATTCCGCTGACCTTTCTAGGCATCTTTACGCGTAATTATTTTGAAGAATATTTTCTTAATGCCGAGGCAATCCAACAGCAAGAAAGTATTGAGCGGGTTCGCAGAATGGCATCTTTTACCGGCAAAGAGTCGGCTACTTTCTATCAGATTATTGATGAGATGAACAGAAGCGGCACAAGAATTATTGTTCTGACAGATAAGAATTTTAGAATCATTTATGGCCCAACAAAATTCTCAAAAACAGATTACAATAAATCGTTGATCACAGATGATTTGAAAAAGCTAATCCTTTCAAATGGTAGAGGCAATTATATCGATATCCAAAATGGCAGTGCCTCGGCTTTTCAAAAAATTAATTCCGGAGAGAAATACATAATTTCTTTCTCTCCTCCGGGCAAGTATAAAAGTGAATTAACAGATTTCGCAAATCTTATTACAAAAAATCTTGGAATCACTTTATTAGTAATTTCTTTAATGTCCGGCATAATAATCTGGCTGTTGATCGGTCGCCCTTTAAAGCGACTTACGCTAGTTACCGAACAGATTGGATTAGGTAATTATAATGTTAATGCTACCAATTCGGATATGACTGATGAAGTACTGGTGTTGGGGAATGCTATTGATGATATGAAGCAGAATATTGAAAGTTCGCAAAACAAACTGACCGAAAGCGAACTTAAATTTAGGACACTGTTTGAAACTGCCAATGACGCGATTATGATTATTGATGGAGAAAAAATTATCGATTTTAATTCGAAGACTACCGAGTTTCTCCAACTAAAACGGAATGAAATTGGGAATAAATCCATTCTTGATTTTTCGCCGCTAGTGCAAAATGATGGTTCCTACTCACTTCAAAACATAAAAGGAAAAATTGCTCAAGCGCTAAATGGGAACCCACAGTTTTTCGAATGGGATATGTTACGCCCCAGCGGCTCTGTTTTCGAAACTGAGATTAGTTTAAACAGAATTGAGCTCAAAAAGGATTCTTATGTTCAAGCAATCTTAAGAGATATTTCAGATAGGAAAAAAAACGAGAAGGAACTTATAAAAGCTAAACAAGAAGCAGTAAAATCGGACGAGCTTAAATCGGAATTTTTAGCACAAATTTCGCACGAAATCCGCACGCCGCTACATCTTATTTTAAGTAATCTGGCGGTAATTAAAGAAATTCATGGCCAGAGCTTACTTCCCTCATTAAAAAAATATTTGGATAATACCCAGCTAGCCAGCAACAGAATGACTCGCACAATTGAATCCATTATCAATATGGCAGAACTGCAAGTTGGTGTATATGAACCCAAGTATTCAAATTTTAATATTGTAGATGATGTTATAAGCGATTTATATAAAGAGTTTTCAACCTTAGCAGATCTAAAGCGTTTGCATCTTGAGCTGATAGTTAATACCGAGGATTGTATTGCACGCTGCGATAAAAATAGTTTGATAAACATATTTTCTAATATCATAGACAATGCGATAAAATTTACTGACAACGGAATAGTCTCTATCAAAGTTGAAGAAGTAAAAAATGAGCTCATCCATGTAATAATCAGTGATACCGGCGTTGGAATATCCAGTGAGTATTTGCCAAATCTTTTCCAAATTTTTTCTCAGGAAGAACATGGACTTGCAAGAACTTTTGAGGGAAGCGGCTTAGGACTCGCAATAACCAAAAGGTATTGCGATAATAACGGTATAAATCTTCATTTCGATTCGGTAAAGGGGAAAGGAACAACTGTAACATTACTAATTCCAACACCTTCAAAATATATTAACTAACTGAAGTTACGCACTTTGTGATTTCTTAGTGTCTCTGTGACGTTGTGGCAAAAAAAGTCTAAGAAATTAATCCACAAAAGCACTAAGTCAAGTTTTTTCAAGTTAGTTGCATAAGGTGAGTAACTAAGACATTCATAATGTCTTTGGTAATTCAATTTTGAATGTTGAGCCTTTCCCCTCTTCACTTAAGGTCATTATTTTCCCGGAATGTCTATCCATTATCTCTTTACATAAAATCAGTCCAAGTCCGGTACCGGCTTCATCTTCCGTGCCTCTAGTTGAGGAATGGGATTCTATATTGAATAATCCCCTTCTGCGAGTTTCGGAGATACCTATTCCGTTATCTATTACACTAACCGAAATGTTATCTGGCAACTCTTCAACTTTTACTCTTATGCTTCCTCCGGCGGGAGTATATTTAATAGCATTCGATACGAGATTTCTAATTACAGTTGATATCAAATTTTCATCGCAACAAGTATTAACTTCTTTTGGACAATCAACATTGAGATGCAATTTCTTTCTGCAAATATTTTCGGAAAGGATTTCGCAGTTTCTTTCAACAATATCTTTGAGGTCGCAAACCAAAGGTTCATAATCAACTACATTCCTCTGAAACTTTCCCCAAAGCAATAATTCCTCAAGAAAATCATATTGTCTCTTTAGTGCAGTATTTAATCTTGTTGCAAAATCTTTTCTTTCTTCCGGAGTAAGATCATCATCAAGATTTTCCAATATGCTAGCTATTCCTAGTAGTCCTTGGAAAGGGCTACGTAGATCATGCGCAATAATCGAAAAGAATTTATCTTTTGTTGCGCTTGATTTTTTTAACTCCTTATTAACATTTGCAATCTCTTCCGATTTTGCGAAAAGTTCTGTAATGATTTTTTTCTTATCACCAACTATTAAATCTATAATAAAGGCAGAACCTAAAAGTATTATCGATTGAACTGTAAGTTGAAAAAAACTTGTACCCCAAGAAAATCTTCCTTTTACCAAACTCTCAATTTCCAAGAATCCAATAATCCAGAGTATAAATAATTCTACAGCTAGAGTTATTACTAAAACTCTCCGGTCGAACGCTAAGCTTGATATTACTAAAACAATTGGCAATGCAAGAGTAATTTCATCCCGGGTTCCATCAACAAAATACATAATGGAGGCTGCAGACGAAAGCATTATAATTTCGATAAAAAGTAATGGCTTTTGAATTAGCTTATTCTTGTTTAGATAGCTGAAAAGAAATGTAAAAAATATAGAGATGTATAAAAGAATTAAATACGAGCTTGTACCACTAACCAGCTCATGAACCAAGGCATAGAGATATGCAAATATCAGAATAATACTAAAATAATGAGCATACTTTGCCTCTCTTGCTTTCTGCAAATCCTCGAACACAGGTGGAGATAAGAATTTCAATATTCTTTGCATTATATTCTATTCAAATAGTGTATAGGAATCCCCCTAGTTGGAAAATTCCTATGTTACTATCGAAAAGACTGGGTAAAATTAAATAGGGACAAGAATGAATTTTAGTGCAAAATTAGCGCTCCACTCTTCCGGAGCCGCCGCTTTTAACAAGTTTTTCAACTTCATCTATACTAACCAAATTGAAATCACCGGGAATTGAATGCTTTAAGCAACTTGCCGCAACTGCAAACTCGAGCGCGTCTTTTGTATTGTCTTTTGTGATTAATCCGTAAATCAATCCACTTGCAAAAGAATCTCCGCCGCCAACACGATCAACAATTTCAATATCATATTTCTTCGAGCGATACGGAGTGGAGCAATCTTTTTCATCAAGAAGCAAAGCGCTCCAGCCATTCTTTGATGCGGAATAACTTTCACGCAAAGTGATTGCAACGGTCTTGAATCCGAAAATTTCTTTAAGTTTTTGTGCCACCTTAAAATAACCTTCTTGGTTCAACTCTCCGGTTTCAATGTTTGTCTTTTCAGCTTTCAATCCCAAACTTTTCTCTGAGTCTTCTTCGTTCGCAATACATACATCTACATATTTCATAAGTGGCTTCATAACAGATTGAGCTTCGGCTTCGCTCCACATCTTTGCTCTAAAGTTAAGATCGCAGCTGATAATCACATTTCTCTTTTTAGCAGTTTCGCATGCTAAAGCTAAAGCTTCTTGTGCATCCTTACCTAGAGCTGGAGTAATTCCCGTCCAATGAAACCAATCAGCATTTTCAAAAACTCTATTCCAACCAACTTCTTCTTTCTTCATTTGAGATACAGCCGAGTTTGCTCTATCATAAATTACTTTGCTTGCTCTTTGGCTTGCACCAGTTTCTAAAAAATAAATCCCCACTCTATCTCCGCCGCGAACAATGTAATCATCCTTAACACCAAATCTTCTTAAATGATTTACTGCTGATTGACCAATTTCATGTTTTGGTAATTTCGAAACGAAGTAGGAATCGAATCCATAATTGGAAAGTGCAACGGCTACGTTTGCTTCTCCGCCGCCGTAAGTTGCATCCAAACTTTGTGATTGAACAAAGCGTGTAAAGCCCGGTGTTGATAGCCGTAGCATAATTTCGCCAAAGGTTACAACTTTTTTCTTCACTTTAATTTCCTATTTCTTTTTAGAATTAACGTCCCATCCAACCGCCATCAACGGTTACAACACTTCCGTTAAGATAGCTAGATGCATCCGAGCATAAGAAAACAATTGTTCCCATCAAGTCTTCCGGAGTGCCCCAACGCGCAGCCGGTATTCTTGCTAATATTGATTTGTTTCTCTCTTCATCTTCGCGTAAGGCTTTTGTGTTATCTGTTGCGATATAGCCGGGAGCTATTGCATTAATTGTTACTCCCTTGCCAGCCCATTCATTTGCAAAAGCCATAGTTAATTGTTTTACTCCACCTTTACTAGCAGCATATCCCGGAACAGTAATTCCACCTTGAAACGAAAGCAAAGATGCGATGAATACAACCTTTCCATAACCACGAGCAACCATTTCTTTTCCAAACTCGCGGGTAAGAATAAATTGTGCAGAAAGATTTATCTCAATCACCTTATCCCAATATTCATCGGAGTGTTCTGCGATTGGCTGACGAAGTATAGTTCCGGCATTGTTTACCAAAATATCCACACGTGGAAAATCTGCTTTTACTTTTTTGATAAACTCGTACAAAGCATTGCGGTCGGAGAAATCGCAAACGTAACCTTTGAATTTGCTGCCGCGTTCGGTAATTAATTTTTCTGTTTCAGAGAAATCTTGTTCATAAGAAGCACTGATGATTACATCGGCACCGGCTTCTGCTAATGCCAAGGCGTAGTATTGACCAATGCCTTTGTTAGCACCGGTTACAATTGCGGTTTTACCTTTCAAGCTAAATTTATCTAGTACCATATTCACCTCTAATTCTAAAGTTTTATTTCGTCCCTACGGGACTTTAATTCTATATTCAAATCAGTTGTTATAGAAATCTGATCCCTACGGGATCATTTCTACTTTAAAATTCCCTTTAACATTATGTCCCATAGGTACAAAATACTTATAATAAAATAGCGTATGAGAAATCAAATCCCTTTAGGTGGATGTCGCATAAATTAATAAATCAAAAATATATCAGTGAAAATCAGTTAAATCCGTGTCATCCGTGGGCTATTTATTATTAAACATTAATTATGCGACATCTACCTTTAGGGATGGTATTACTCAAAACCATCGAACAGATAATTTTCATTATCACTAATTCACTGTTATAGAAATTTGATCCCTACGGGATCACAAGATTTATTCATACTCTGCAATATTATGTCCCGTAGGGACATAATTTTTATAATAAACAGGCCAGCTATATCTCAAATCCCTTTAGAAATGATACTAACTAACATCACTAAAAAGATAGTTTTCATTATAGCTAATCTCAAACGATTTCAAAAAACTAACATACTCTTCCTTAAATGTACTTTTCTTATGATGTACTTCTTGGTTTTGAATGTACTTAATCACTCTTGAAATTTGAGAATGCGAGTAAGTAAACGCTCCATATCCAGCTTGCCATTCAAATTTACCAT
>CAZEDR010000091.1:0-11633 GCA_964510975.1 uncultured Melioribacter sp.
AAGGGAAGTTTTCAATTAAACTAATACTTCTAGCTTCAGCAAAATCTATTCTATTGTTAGTAGTTATCGTAGAATTAATCTTATCGTTTAGATCTTCCCAATCGTACTTTATATAACCGGCAACTGCTGATGAAGCTACAACAGCTGGGGAAGCAAGATATGCTTGAGCATTTGGAGAGCCCATTCTTCCTTTGAAGTTTCTGTTCGTAGCCGAGATTCCAACTTCGCCATCTTCAAGCAGTCCAATTCCTAAACCAATACAAGGTCCGCAACCCGGAGAAATTGGAATTGCGCCAGCTTCAATAAGAGTTTGCCAATCACCGCGTAATTCACTTTCTTTTTGCACTTCGCTCGAAGCAGCGCCGAGATAAAACTTTACATGTTCTGCAAACTTTTTGCCTTTTGCTATCGAAGCAGCTTCTGCGAGATCATCAACTCTGGAGTTAACGCAAGAAACTAGGTAAGCTTTATTAATTTTTATTTTCTTCTGCTGCAATTCGTTAACAGAAGTCATTTTTTTCACTGTATTTGGACCAGAGACAAATGGTGATATTGTAGAGAGATTAATTGAAATCTCTTTTGCATAGAATGCGTCAGCATCTGCTTTCAGCAAATTATGGCCTGACTCTAGTTCTCGAATAGATTCATCATTAATTCTCGGATGATCAAAATCTTTTACGTCTTCCGTTTTCCGTTTTCCGTTTCTTTGTTTTAACCAATCGATTGTAACTTCATCGATAGGGAACAAGCCAACAAGCACGCCCCACTCAGTAGTCATATTTGCAATTGTCAAACGTTGATCGATACTTAAATACTTAATCCCATCTCCAACAAATTCAATAGCATGATTCAATACTTCGTCATTATTAAACAAACCGCAAAGAGCGATTATAACATCTTTTCCGGTAACACCTTTTCTAAGTTTGCCAATTAATTCAACTTTTGAAATTGGCGGAACTTGCCACCATGTTTTGCCTGTTGCCCAGATAGATGCTGCATCTGTTCTTACAATAGGAGTTCCAAGACATCCAATTCCACCATACATGTTTGAATGGCTATCTGAAGCGACAACAAATGTCCCCGGGAAAGCGTAGCCTTCCTCTACCATTACCTGATGCCCAATGCCTCTCCCAGCCGGATAAAAATCTGCTCCATAAAGTTTTGCAAATTCTTCAATCTTTCTATACTTCTCTAAATTCTTTTCGCTTTTATTTTGAATATCGTGGTCGAGTGTTATGACAACTTGTTTAGGATTTGAAAGCTTAGTAGCACCAATAGAATTAAACTTTGGAATCACAGCGCCGGTATTATCGTGTGTCATAACATATGCGGGCTGAATTGTGACGTAATCACCGGAACGCACAACTTGGTCATTTGATAAACCTAGTGAGTATCTCTGCGCTATTTTTTCTACTAATGTTTGGCTCATTCTATCTCCGGAAGACGAAAAAGGTAAAACGGAAAACGATTCTAAGAATACTTTTTTATCAAATTTGTTAACATTGCAAAAGTGCGGTTCAGTAATTCATCAATCTTCTGAATCTGAACTTTGGAACAAAATCCCAACTGAGTTGAAATTTCTATTTGAGCGTCAATTTCAACTAAAGATGATCTAGCAATTTCAAGAAACCGTTTCTTCTCATTATCGGAATACCTTGCTAATCCTTCAGATAAATTTGATACGACTGAAACTGAAGCTCTACGTAGTTGAGAAGTTATTCCGAATAATTCTTCTTTAGGGTAATCTTTTGTTAAGCTATAAATCTCTTTAACGAGTTCAGTAGACGAGATCCAAACGTCAAGTTTCTTGTGTGCGAGTTCTAACATATCCCATACTCCATCTCACGTTTAACTTTTTCCGTCTTTCGTTTTACGTATTCAGCTTTCCAATCACTGCATCAGTAATTTGTTGTGTGCTTGCGGCACCTTCAGAGAACACATCTGCGCCGCCTCTAAGTTTCATCATGTCGTAACTTTTAACTATACCTTCTTCGATCACCTTCGAAATGGCATTCTTTATTCTTACTGCAATTGCATTCTCACCGATGTGTTCAAGCATCATCACGGCGCTCATAAACATTGCTATTGGATTTACAATAGAGGGGTTAAGATTTTCATACTTAGGAGCAGAACCGTGAGTCGGTTCGAACACAGCAACTGATTCTCCGATATTTGCACTGCACGCAAAACCTAAACCACCGACTAATCCGGCAAAGCCATCGCTGATAATATCGCCAAACATATTCTCAGCTACAATCACACCGTAATCTTCCGGGTTCTTTGTAAGCCACATCATTTGCGCGTCAATATTTGTATCCCATAAACTAATGCCGGGGTATTCTTTAGAAATTGTTTTAGCAATTTTCAACATCATGCCTGAAGTTTCTCTAAGAACATTTGGTTTTTCACACACAGTAACATTTTTATAGCCAAACTTATTTGCATACTCAAACGCAGCACGAATTATTCTTTCGCTCGCTTTCTTTGTAACAATTCTTGTTGATACTGCCATCTCTTCCGAAGGAACATCATTGAAGAATTTCATTTTGGGATGGGATTCAAGTGCATCACGCACTTGCTTTGGCGGATTAGTCCACTCAACTCCGGCGTAAAGTCCTTCTGTATTCTGCCTAAAGATTACTGTGTTGATCAATGGTTCATCAAAACTTCCGGACGAATTCTTCCTAATGAAATTAAGTGGATTACCTTTGAAGGAAATACACGGGCGGATACAGATATCTAGATTAAAATGCTGACGTAAACCAACTATCGGAGAAAAATAGACTAAGCCTTTATCTTGAAGAGAGGGAATAAGTTCTTTCTTAGCTTCATCGTTTGGCTTGCTTGTAATTGCGCCGAACAAAGAAATTTTATGTTCTGCAATTAGGTCTATCGTACGCTGCGGAAGTGCGTTGCCTTCTTTACACCAGAATTCCCAACCAATATCTCCCCAAACATAATTTGCTTGGAAACCGGCGGCTTCCAAAAGACGAATCGCTTCGGGTAATACAATTTTGCCAATGCCGTCGCCCGGCAAAGCTACAATAGTTCTCATATTCTCTCGAGTTTAGGAAATGAATAAAAACGGTGCAAATATAATTAAGCGTGGAGTTTTATTTCATCGAAAATAGCTTTTACTTTTTCCAATACTGCACCAAGTTTTTCGCCATGCTTACTTTCTTTTACTGCTTTCTCAAATGCTGCAAATGGGAATGGTTCATTCATCAAAATCCACAATGCGATATTGCATATAGCGGCATTCTTTTTACCCAGAATCGCTTTGAAATCGTAAGAGAAAGAAACATTTGCTTGTTCATAATGAACAGCGTTATCAATTAAAATTGAGGTGTTGATACCAATGCGGTTCTTAATGTAATCATATCCGTTTTGTGAAATGACGAGGAGTACATCCGGTTCATTGATCCCGGTATAGAAAATTTCTTCCGGTGAGAAGATTAATTCGGAAACTGAAAATCCGGTTCCGACAGTAATTGGATAATCGCCTTTCTTTGTAACATGAAGACCGGAATACATTGCCGCTTTAGCAAGTAATTCTGCTGCAGATTGAATTCCTTCTCCAGCTGATCCGGCTAAGATGAGTTTTATGTTTTTTGTGACAGAGTGCTTAAAAGTTTCAGAGACAACTTGTGCTTCCCGGCTAATTAACGGCTTCTGAGAATTTTTAGGTAAAGTAAAAACATTGTTCGCGTTTACAAATGATTTTTCTAAGTAACCAAGATTTTCAATATCGGAATATTTTTGCACGCCGTAAGATGGACACACTTCTAGAATTTCGATCAAAGAAAATCCCTTAGCAGAAATCGCAACTTTCAATTTCTCTGCAACATCTCCTTTAGCTATTACTCTGCCGGAATATGTTGCGCCGGCTTTATGCGCAATCTCGACAATATCAAAAGGACGCGTGAATGCATCAGCTAAACCATGATCAGCTTGAAATGTCTCGCTTGAAAGACCGCTGAATTGTCCGCCGGTCATTCCGTAAATCTGATTGTTATTCACGATCAAAGTAAGATTGAAATTTCTTCTAGCAGCTTCAAGCAAATGAGCAATCCCTATTGTAGCACCGCCGTCTCCTTGAATTGCAATCACTTTTTTCTTTGGATTATCAACCGCAATAGAAATTCCGCTTGCAAGCGCGCAAGCTCTACCATGCAATCCATGGATTGTATGACATGCTAGCATCGGATCAATCAATCCGCAGCAGCCAATATCGCTAACTACGATTACATCTAACGGATCGTAATTGAGCGACTCTAAAGCTTTAGCCAAACTTAGTGTTACTGATTGGTGTCCGCATCCCGGGCAGTATGGAGAGTTTTTATCAACTAACATGCTTGAAGACATCTTTCGGCTTCCTTAATTATTTCTGTAGGTGAAATCATAGAACCAATTTTATTTACTTTGGAAACATTCTTGGGGGGATTGTTTCCATAAATCATTTTAACAAGAATTCCGGTTAAATTTTCTTCAGCAAAAATTACGTTCTCATACTTGTTGATAATTTCCATCAAATCTTTTGCGAAAGGAATAATTGTTTTTAGATAGAGCCCGGATACGTTAACGCCGGTTTCCCGTAATTGTCTAACTGCTTCTCGAGTGGCCTCAGCCGTGATATCGTAGCTGACAATTAATAATTGGTTATCCACACTAGAATCATATTCATACATCAAATATTCCGAAACTCTTCGCTGGATTTTATTATGAAGTCTGATAGTGTTTCCTAATGCAGCTTTTGTAGCTTTCTTAATCGTACCGGAATCATCGTGAGTGGAAGAATTAATTCTCACTTGATGTTCATTGTTAGTTAGAGGAAGAAATGGGGGAACAAGTTTTTCGTCAGAGTCGTAAGGAATATATGGTTCACTTCCATTGTATAAATCATATTCAGCTTTTTTAAGTTCCGGCAATGAAGTTAAATCGATGCTTCTCGAGGTCATTATCATTTCTTTTGAAGTTAACAACACAACCGGTGTACGCAGAGTTACTGCTGTGTGAACAGCTTTTTCAGTTACAGTCCAGCAGTCTTGCAGATTAGAAATTGAAAAAACCGGAATGTTATACCCGCCGGAGATAAAACTATTAAGCAATAATAAATCGCCTTGCGCACCAACTGTTGCAGAACCGGTGCTTGGTCCCAATCGTTGCGCTAGAACAATTACCATTGGAAGTTCCATCATAAAAGACATGTTTAGCGATTCAACCATTAACGCGAAGCCGGGGAATGATGTTGCAGTTGCAGCAAGTTTACTGGCTGAAGATAATCCGGCAATCCATTGCGCTACGGATATTTCATCCGGGGCAAAAGTCATTGTTGGAAATCTTTGGGATGCGTATTGATTAATCCAGTTTGCGGGTGTTATTGGATAACTTACGAATGCTTCAACGCCCGATTGAACCAGCGCTTCTACAATTAATTTGCTTCCATCAACTAAAGAATAATTTGAGCTCATAAAAGGTCATTTTTGTTGCAACAAATTTAAGACGAGTTTTTGTGATTTCCTCGACCAAAAATTAGAGGTTATAATCCATTTGGAGGCTTATTCGGTTATCCAAATTACCCGGAATTAGCGATGTTCCGCTGCCGAGGAATTTTTCATCCGGTTTATACAGCTCGGAATATTTAAGCGAAAGATTATATCCATAAGGCGCATTGTACTTAACAACAAAATACCAGCGCATACCTTCGCCATATAAGCCGGGATTTGTCATCACGCCGGTTAAATCATTCTCAAATTCGTAAACACGAGAATTGTATGAATCTGTTTGAAAGAATACAAAACGAGCTGATAGTGATAAAGCCTCAATTGGCGAATATTTTATGTCTTGGAATAGTAAATAGCCATTGTCTCTTGAAAGAGGAGCGCTGGGAGAACATGTTACAAATTCGATTCTGGAATGAAGTTGAATGTTCTTCAGTGGTTTGTAATAATAATCGCCTCGAATATTTTGTTTCCTAATAGGAGTCAAGCCATAAACATCATTCACTTGCTCGGCAACTTGTTTTACTTCATTCTTATACCGAAAACGCAATTCAGCATTTTTGTAAGGCTTGAAAGTGTAATAAACCAAAAAGTCATTTCCTTCTGCCGGAAATCTAAAGTTATCATTCACATAACTGAATCTGAATTGATCAAAATAAATATTGACTGTTCCGTAAGTAGATTTCCATCTTGCACCAACATAATAGCCGCTTTCGTTCTGTGCAAAATCCCTTTCCCCAAAACCATTTGAGTGCAAGTTCCAATAATCTTTTGAATAATTTCTATAGGCTATTAGGAAGGAGAAGCTTTGATCTACGGCAAAATCAAGTGAATTGAGAGTAGCATAAGTTTTGTTTCGAAACGCTGTTTCACCAGTAAGACTGATTTTATCATAAAAGAAATTGTAGCTTGTAGAAAGATATGTAAACGAATTTCCTCCCGGTTCAAGAATCGATTTATTTTCGAAACTATGATCGTATTTAGTGTTGTAGAGAAGAAAACCGAGATTTCCAATTTCGCCAAAGTTATATCCTAATGTAAAACCGGCAACTCTTTCGTTTACCTTGTCTTTCTTTCTAATTTCAGTTTGAGTTCTGTGCAGACCATCAATGACGAGCGAAGTAATTTCTTTCGATACTGAATCAACAGAAGCATCCAAAAATCTGGAAGAGAAAAAAGCTCCGAGAGTAAAACTTTCGAATTCAGTTTCGGCAGAAACTCCACGGAAGAATTGATTTTCATCGGCACTTAAATAGGGAACCAATCCGCGAGAATTTCTAGGCAATACTTCTACTGCGTCGCTTCCTTTAGAAAATGCATAGCGGCTCCACAAGGCTAATCCTTGTCCAAATTCAAAAATATAATCGCCTAAAACAAAATTTTTAATTAGGTCTACATCCTTCATTTGAAAATGAAATGAAGTAAAATCGTTTAGCTGCTTTTCGCCCGGATCCTTTTCAATTAAAGCCCCAAGTCGTAATTTGTTTTGGCGGCTAACAATTAATCGGTTATACAATTTCCATCTTGAATTTGGATAAGTACCATCTTCAAATCCTTTATCCTTCTGAAAATCAAATAGCGCGCGCGATCTGAAACTGAGATTCAGCAACTGAAAATTCTTATCAAAAATTTCATTAAACGAAACCGGCTGTTCATCGCCAAGTTTCAAAAAGGGCATAATCTTTTGAATTAGATCGAAACTTACATTCTCAATAAATCTCATCTGTTCAATGTTGTAAATTCCTCCGAGCATGTTCCTATGACGAATTATTGCCGACGCAGTTGATCTATCTAGAAATGGAATTTTTAAGAGATCATTAATTGAAGAAGTGTTTAGTTGCAATGGATTTTGAGCTAAGTATTCAATTACATCGAAGAGCTGAGAATCATCAACACCCTCAGTTGCGTCTTCTAAGATCGTCTCCATGTTTTGTTGGACAGCAGTAGTATCAACTTGCGCATAAATGCCAGTACCAAAAACAAGTAACAAGAAGAATATGGCTCTTTTCATATCTTATTTCGCAAAACGAAGAATTAATCCGAATTGGTGTGTTAAACCAAGAATGCGATGAGTTGTTACAGCGTAATCAACTTGAAGAAATTGATAGATAATTCCAAATCCTCCGGAGAAAATATTGGGTTCGTTATGTGCACCGAATCGGAGCCGGATGAAATCCAGCATAGAGTATTCAGCACCAATTCTAAGCGAGGGATTATATCCAACTTCTTTCCTAAGCGCTGCGCTGAAAATGAATTCTTTAATAGCTTTGAGATATACACCTCCGGAAAGTACGGTAGGCAACTGGCCGGATTCTTCAGACAGTGTAGAGCGTGTAATATTTTCTATTGCGAATCCAAAACCAACTTGCTCATTAACATTTGCAATACCGCCAAGATTCAAATAGACTGTTCCTTTAGTTCCATAATTTTTTATAGCGAGGTTTTTATATACCGCTGTTCCGCCAATAAAGAAATTTTCTGTTATTTTTCTTCCATATCCAATAGCGAACTGAGTTTCTTTGTATAATTCAAATCCGTAGATGGAAAAGCCGGCACTAAAGGTACCGTAAGGCGTTGGTTCAGAATAAGCGGCGTAAGCATTAGCCATTTCTTTAACAGAGAATGGTGCCGGCGAATAATACATTCCAACTTCTCTATTTTTTGCCATTGCTAAACCGGCTGGATTATTGAATATTTGGAAAACATCGCTTGAGTAAGATGCGTCTGCGTGAGCCAAAGCAACTTGTCTGGCTCCCGGATTAATCTGAGCGAAACTTTGCAGAGATAGGATTAGTAGAAGAAATGCTGTTTTTAGGAATCGATTCATAGGTACCAACTTAAAAGATTGTATTATTTTTCTCAAATCTATATCTTAAAATTAAGATAATTCTTGGAGTTTACAGATGAAGAAATTAATTGTAGCGATTTTATTTTTTATTGCCTTCAATATGACCCAGTTAGCGCAAGAACTAGATGCAAATGTAACAATTAACACAGAACAATTGGCAACCTCTTCAAAAGAACGGCTAGATAATTTTGTGAACCAAATTCAAGATTATCTGAACAATAATAAATATACCGGCAAGCCGTGGGAAGGTGAAAAGATTAAGTGTGAGTTCAATATCAATTTTACCGGTGCAACTGACGAAGTAAATTACACTGCACAACTAGTTTTAACTAGTCAGCGCGTCATTGAAGGCTCAAAATTAAATTCATTGATGGTGAAAATTATTGATAATCAATGGTCATTCCGTTATGAGAATGGACAAGCGATGTATTTTAATCAAAGTAATTTTGATGGATTAACAAGTTTTCTTGATTATTACGCTTGCATAATCATTGGATTCGATTCTGATTCCTATTACGAATTAGGCGGAAGTGATCTTTTTCAGAAAGCATTAGATATTGCTGTTAAAGGAACATCAAGTAAATATGCTAAAGGCTGGGCTTTAGAAACAGCTGCATTCAACCGCCGTGCGTTGGTTGATAATTTGCTCAATTCAAAATATCAACAATTTAGAGCAGATTATTTCAACTATCATTACAACGGTTTGGATTTACTAAATAGTAAAGACCCGAAAGATCGCGCAGTTGCCTTGCCAAATATGGTTAATCTGGTTAGGAATCTGGAAAAGGCAAAAGATAAAATTGATTGGAGAAGCACTTTATTAAAAGTATTCTTTGATGCTAAGGCTGGAGAGATTGCTGAGTATTTTAGAGGAAGAGTTGACCCAACTTTATTTGCTTCGCTTAAAAGAATAGATGCGCCACATACATCTAAGTATGAAGAAGCATTGAAATAAATAATTTCACGAGATCGAATCTATTGGATTAGCTTCCGGTAGATTCGATATTTTTTATATATCGTTCCGTTCATAACTTCAGCTCCCCGGTTCATCATTGCGTTGTCTTCAAGAATCCAGCTAGCTTCGCCAAGTAAAATTCCAACGTTTGCTGCTCGGTTTACAATTTCCCAATAGAAAACAGCGTCTAGCCCGCGTTTCTGATATTCGGGAATTATGCCGAGAGTTAGTATTCGAGACCAGCTTATTTTCTTCTTCTGTGTAAAAATTTTAAGAAAATTGAAGGGAAGCAGTCGCCCGTTAAATGATTTAAAGATTTGGTTGTAATCAAGCATTACTAATGCAAAGCCGACAAGCTGATTATCAATTTCACCAAACAAAACTAAAGAAGGTTCAACCAGCGGTTTCAAATCTTTAGCCAAAGCATCTATTTCATCTTCGGTCATTGGGACAAAGCCCCAATTCTTTTCCCAAGCTTTGTTATAAACAAACTTAACTTTATCTAATTCCTTTTTGAATTCTTTTACATTCATCGAATAAACTTTTAGGCCGGAACGTTTTTGCGCTATTTCCGCTACGCGTCTTAGTTTTTCTGAGCCCACTACCTTTTGATTCTCAAGTTTATACGCGTAAAGATCTTTAGCTTTTGTAAATCCGTAGTTATCACAAAGGTCTAAGTAATATTGCGGATTGTAAGTCATCATCAATCTAGGTTCATCATCAAAACCTTCTAGTAACATTCCATATTCTTCATTTGAAGAAGGATTAGCCGGTCCAAGCATTTCATCACAATCATTTTTCTTTAACCATTCCTTGGTTGCATCAAAAAGCAGATTAGCCACGTTCTGATCATTTATACATTCAAAAAATCCCCAGAAGCCGGCTTTATCTTCATGCACTTGATTGTGTAGATCGTTCTTAATTGCCGCAATTCGACCAACCATTTCGCCATCTTTTTCGGCAATAAAAAATTCTGCTGATGCATGTTTATAGAAAGGGTGATTCTCTCTATCAAATAATCTCATCTTATCAAAAATGAGCGGCGGAACCCAGTACGGATCGCCTTTATAGATTTTCCATGCAAATTTTATAAAAGCTTTTATTTCTTTTTTAGTGTGGATTGTTCGAACTGTAACTTGGGACATGCTTTCTCCTTGAAGATAAAAAAAAAGTCAAGCACCCACACTAGATGAACGCTTGACTTAACAAGAAAGAGTTTATATTAATCCAACTTCTTTACCAGCTTTTTTAAAAGTATCTAAAATGAAATCCAAATGCTCATCTTCGTGAGAAGACATATAGCTTGTTCTCATCATCTGTCTGCCTTGCGGAACGCCGGGTGAAATGAACACATTTACAAATACGCCGTAATCGTAAAGTTTGCGCCACATCTGAAATGCTAATCCATCATCACCAACAATTACCGGGACAATAGCTGTTCTTCCATCAATGATGCGGAATCCGGCTTCTGAAAATCCTTTTCTCATTTTATCGGCGTTCTGAATCAATCGTTCAACGCGCCAAGGTTCAGCTTCCAATATATCTAGAGCAGCTAATGCAGCAGCAACTGATGCTGGAGTAGGGGACGCACTAAATATTAGTGCAGATGAGTGATGTTTCAAATAATTGATTACGCGTTCCGGCCCGGCAACAAAACCACCTAATGAAGCAAAAGTTTTGCTAAAAGTTCCCATCGTAAGATCAACTTCTTTTTCAAGATTAAACTCACTTGCTGTACCTCTTCCACCTTTTCCAATAACGCCTACGGAATGTGCGTCATCAATTAGGGTTCTTGCATTATACTTTTTAGCAAGCTTAACTAATTTTGGAAGATGAACAATTTCCCCTCCAGTACTGAACACGCCGTCACTTATAACTAATTTCGGTGAGTCGATTGGAAGTTTTGCTAATACGCGCTCCAAATCCTCCATATCGTTGTGTTTGTATCTTTCTAAATTTGCTGTTAATCCCTTAGCCATAATTTGGCCGGCAACGATACATGCATGGTTGTCTCTATCAGAAACTACATATTCATTTCTACCTTGAACTAAAGTCGGAATAATGCCTTGGGCTGATTGGTAACCGGTGCTAAATAAAAGAACGGATTCGGTTCCGAAAAATAAGGCAAGTCGTCTTTCTAATTCGATGTGTAAATCGAGAGTGCCGGTAAGATAACGGGAGCCGGAACAACCGGTTCCATATTTTCTAACTGCTTCTAAAGCTGCTTCTTTAACTTTTGGATGGGCTGTAAGTCCCAAATAGTTATTAGATCCCGCCATAACAACTTTTTTGCCTTCAATCTGAACAACAGGACCTTCATTTTCTTCAA